>JBAXOA010000093.1:0-17191 GCA_037133495.1 Mariniphaga sp.
ACTTGTAACTTTTTACTGGTTACGGGTTACGGTGATTTGTAACTTGTAACTTCTTTCTGGTTACGGGTTACGGGTGATTTGTAACTTGTAACTTCTTTCTGGTTACGGGTTATGGGCTTTTTGAAACTAGTAACTTGTAACTTTTTACTGGTTACGGGTTACGGTGATTTGTAACTTGTAACTTCTTCCGTGTTACGGGTTACGGGCTATTTGAAACTATTAACTTGTAACTTTTTATTCTTGGTTACGGGTTACGGGTGATTTTTAACAGATAATTCATTCTTAGAACTTTATCAAGAATACTAAATATCGCTAGTCTTTATTTTTTATAGTTGTTTTTAAGGCTGCCAACATACGAATAATTGATTCAATATTATTAATTCGCTCCTTTAGCTGTTCACTTTCAATATATTTAACGTTGCTTGAAACAATAAGTAATGTTTCAACTTCGCTTGCTGAACCTAATGCGATATTCAGAAATTGCAATAATTCACCTTTGTTTGATCTGCCAAATCCTTCAGCAATATTGGCTGCAATTGAAACTGAAGCTCTTCTTATCTGACTCGTTAATCCATAGATCTCAAATGTCGGAAATGATTGTGTGATGAAGTATATGTCTGTAATAAAAGACATTGTATTTTTCCATACATCTAAATCTTTGTGTGTTCTCACTTTGTGTGTTTATTTTATATCCGGGCGTCTGTAACTTGTAATTAAAAGTTTGAAACGGAAATCTGTAACTTGTATCCAGTTGCAATTGGGGATGTCCACTCCTCTAACCTGTAACCTTTTTTTATTGACTCGTAACCCGTAACTTTAACTTAAGGTCACTAACTTTGTCTACTCAAACCCATTTACAGCGTCAACAACTCTTTCAACTTCAAAGTCCTTCATTACCGGACTGATTGGCAAGCTCAATACTTCGTTGTGGATCTCCTCCGTAATTGGGAGACTGAGATTGTTTAATTCTTTGTATGCAAGTTGCTTATGGGGTGGAATCGGATAATGAATCAGTGATTGGATCCCATTCTCAGCAAGGTAGGCCTGGAGCTTATCGCGGTTTGAAGTGCGAACTACAAAGAGATGCCAAACATGAGATAGGAAATTAGGAATTAGGAATTGGGTCCGCCAGCTGGCGGATGTAATTGGGAGAATTAATTTATCGTTTTTGATGTGCGCGCAGTAGTAATCTGCAATTTCTTTTCGGCGATTGTTGTCAGCATCTAACCGAGGCAGTTTAACACGTAAGAGCGCTGCCTGTATTTCGTCAAGCCGTGAATTTAATCCCTGATAATCATTTTGATATTTTTTGTTAGAGCCGTAATTTGCAATAGCCCGAATAACGGCTGCCAATTCATCATTGTCAGTAGTGACAGCTCCGCCATCACCTAAACATCCCAGATTTTTTCCCGGATAGAAACTGTGACCGGAAGCATGTCCAAGAGAACCGGTTCTTTTTGGTTCACAGTGTTGCCCGGTGTTAGCCGAGGTGTTAGTCAGTATTTTATTCATTGACTTTTCTGTGAAACCCAGTGTCTCCCCTGTGAAACCCGGTGTAACTTCTTCTTTGTAACTCGCCCCTGCGGCCTGTGCGTTATCTTCTATCAATTTTAAATCATATTTCTCAACCAAACGCTGTATTTCAGGATGCATGGCATTCTGGCCGTACAAATGAACAATCATGATCGCCTTCGTCCGCCCGGTAATTTTTTTTTCAATTTTATACGGATCGATGTTGTATGTTCCTAAGTCTGGTTCGATCAATATCGGTATTAACCGGTTATCCGTGATGGCCAGTACTGAGGCGATATAGGTGTTTGCAGGGACAATTATTTCGTCGCCTTCCTGGATAAATCCAATTTCAATATAGGCTTTTAGAATCAAACGCAGGGCATCAAGTCCGTTAGCGACGCCAATGCAATGCTTTGTTCCTAGATATTCAGCGTATTCGTGTTCGAATGATTTTACTTCATCACCAAGAAGGTACCAACCGGAATCAAGTACGCGCTTAACTGCCTGAGACAGTTCAGGCTCGAAACTGTCATTAATCGCTTTAAGGTCAAGGAATTTAATCATAATTTCAATCTATTTTTCAAAATATTAAGCCTGATTACAAATTGTATTTATAGGTCTCATAAACAACATCTCGTCCACCAAAACCTTCTTTTTGAAAAATCAAATTTTCATTCAAATAATTTCCCATACTTTCTGTTGATATTCCGAAATCGAAAAAATGAAACTGATGAAATTCCTCGTTGATTAATTTATCGAAAAGTAAATCTAATGCTCCGATATGTTTTCCGGCTTCACTTGCAGCGATATACTGCACTTTCAAGACATTTTTCTTAAGATATATTACGGTTCCAGCAATGATTATCCCTTCATGCACAGCAACATAAAGTTTGATATTGTCGGGGAAACGACTGTAGAGCAGCTTTATTTCCTCAAGCGAATGGGTAGGTCTTATTTTAAATTTATTAATTAAATTATTTTCAAGAATTTCCCAAAAGGCCGAAAGGTTATTACTTACTATTATTTCTACGTTTTCTTTTATGCTTTTTTGAATGCCTCTCCTTCTCAATTCACTAAAACGAGGTTTATTGGATTGAAATATTACGGAAGAAATTTGACATCCGATTTTCTCTGCTTTATGCAGAAACAAAGCATAAATATCTTCCTGCGACGGGATGCTATGATAAATTAAGGGAATAGGTTTGTAAATAACTTCTTGTACGCCATTTTCTGTAAGTGCACTGTTAAGAAGATAAAACATCTCAATTACACCAGCTACTGAAGTTTTGTTGGAAGTGATCAAACCTCCGTTGGTCAGCCCTTGGTGAGAAAAAAAACTGTTTTCAACACGGTTCCCTGGAATAACTGCCTCTATATTCCCTTTTCTTAAAAACAAATAGGAAGAATCGATGAACCTATAGGCGTGATAGTCCATATAATCTCTTAGAAATAAAAAAGTTCCATTCCTGGAGATATGGATAAAATCATCCCATTTCTTCTTTAATTCAGGTGAATATTTTACAATTTCAATCATTAGTCAGATTTATAACTCCTAATATTTTTAGGTTAAATATTTGGAATTACTCATTCACAATATTATTTGATTCTTTCCAATTCCATTTTCTCTTTCTCCAATCTTTTTTCGTACCAGCTTTCAAGACCGGATAAATCAGTTAAGTCATCTTCATCTAGATATTTCCTATAGATATCAATATTTTCTTTTGAGCGGATTGGGTCGAAATACTTATTTTTACAGGCGTGATGATCCTTTATTCCACCTATAAAATTTTCCACTCTTAATTTGTATTCGTCATACTTAGTAACAAGTCCCTCAAAGTCCATTACCAGCAGATGATCCCGATCCAGCACCGTTTCTAAATAATCGATCCATTTTAATCTGCATTGAATGGCATCGATCTGGAATTTTATGGCACCTTTCTTGTCTTTTCCGTAAATTGCCTCGAGATTGTCCCCCGCCATTGTCATATAGGGAGGTCCGTACGGCGTAAATAAAGTTCTTCTTTTAATGATATCTGCTATTTGATCTTTTGGATTACGATATACAATTATCAGTTTGTAAGGATTAAACACGGTTTTCCAGATTGACATATCGGTACTTGTAAGAAGGGGCTGGTCAAACAAGGTATAGTCTTTATCTAAAGAGAAATCATTCCCAATATTTTGAATCCATTGACCGGCGAATTTAATTTTTTCGTCAAAGGAGATATTCGTCTCTAATTTTTTGTTTAGATCTCTTAAAAGATGGGAACGATTGAGGCTGATAAGTTTATTTTTGAATTTACGTAACAGATTGTTTTGATAATCGATTTCCAGATATCTCTTTGGTATACAGTCGTATAAATAATTCCAGAAAGTGCTTTGAAAGATTAATCGTTTAATGAAACTACTGTTTCCGGTTATCTTGTTGATTCTATTTGGAAAATTAATACTTGAAGCCTCGGATAACTGGTCAGCGACTAAGCCGGGAGCTCTAAAATCATCGAATTCATTAGAGAAATGGCCAATGTTGTCGTATTCTTTAAGTAAATTATGCATTGCACTCGAACCCGAAGACATTGTACCAAAGATTAAAATATTGCAGCGTTCTTTACGATTATTGGTTTGTGTGCTCATTGATTTCTTCGGGTTTGATTCCAGAGCCGCAAAGGTAATTTAATAAGGGGTAAATTCAAAATGTGGATTGTAGGAAACAGATAATCTGACATTTAATTGATTCTATGGGCATGTGTGAGATTTAAAGTAAAACACAAACGTAATCCCGAAATACAATCAATATCTTCTTTGAACCGAACAAGTCCGTTTTTAGGAAACCCACTCTCAGAGGAGATACCAAGGTCGATAAATTCGAAATCTAAATTTTTATAGTGGTTCCACAAATTTAAAGAACAGAAATCCATTGCCCGAAAACGTCTTCCGTGAACACTGTCACCCCAGTAGATTCCCTGAACAATGGTGGGATGTCCGCGATAAAAGATGGCGGCAGCTACAACATCGTCCTTTTGACTTCTTACTTGAAAAAAATCCACTGGCCAAAGCTTGCCTGTTTCCTGGAAGTCTGCGAAAGTCATATAAATCGGATAGCCAAGCCGAAGCCTGTTCAGGCAAACAATATTGTAAGCCGCTTCTTTTTCAGATGCAGTAAACACCTGTTGAAAAGAGAGCTTGTGGCGAAGTGATTGATTATAATTGCGTTTTGTATTCCGGCAGGAAAATTCTCCACTAAATTTCTTGAGGTCAACCCAATTTGTAATTTCAGGAATATCCATCGAGAACCCGTTTCTTAAAAGAGAATTGGCTATTTTGGAATTAAAAGATTGGTGGTAAATATCGGGAGGAAGCGATATTTTAATTGCTTTTAAGTTTTGAGATGCGGTATAGGATATCAACTTTGAAAGAAACTTGTCAATTTCGCTGGTAAAGATATTATTGTGTAAAAAATGAAATCCTCCAAATGGAGAAGAAAAAGCGGAAATCAATACCTGATCTCTAATGCCCGCCACCAGGCCAATTGACACTTTTACCTGATCTTCGATTAGACGCACAATACTATCAGCCTTTCCTTTTACCAAATCAAGAAATTGTTCTGAAATATATGGGTTAGGGCTAAAAGGGAAATGTTGCCTGTATTCTTTAGTGTCAGTTTCTATCAGCATAATTAATTGCTATATCGTGATATTCACTTCAGTAATCAGTTTGTCCACTACATGACCATCTTTGATCTGGTAATTTTTATTGCATTTTGTACATTTGATGTTGTCGTCAAGTTTCTCCCCGCATTGGCACACATAACCTTTAAATTTTGCGGGATTTCCGTACCATAACGTATGATCAGGAACAGATTTTGTAACCATACTTGCAGCGCCTATCATTGCGTACTTTCCGATAGTAATTCCGCATATTATTGTAGAATTTGCACCGATACTTGCTCCTTTTTTAATTACAGTTCGTTTTAAATCAAATTTTTGATTATTTGATCGTGGCAATAAATCATTGGTGAAGGTCACATTTGGTCCGATAAAAACATTGTCTTCCAAAGTTAGTCCATCCCATAATTGAACACCGGATTTGATGACAACATCATTCCCGATTTTCACATCATTCTCGATAAAAACATTGAAACAAATATTACAATCATTTCCAATAACTGCACCTTCCAAAATAACGCAGTTCTGCCATACTTCGGTTCGGTCACCAATGTTTTTGGTTTGTACTTCAGCGGTGTGATGCAGCATATTCTTTAAATTTATCTTGATTTCTAATATAGTCTGACTCATCATATTTATGCGAGGCTAAAACAAGACAAATGCCTCCGGAGGAAAATTCAATTATTTCGCGCCAGATACCCGGGACAATCAATAATCCGTAATCAGGGCGGTTAAGTGTTACAATCTTTTTATTATTCCCGTCGTAAAGCAATACGTTAAATGAACCACTTGCAGCAACTATCAGCTGACTTAGTTCCAGATGTGCATGGCCGCCTCTGTCTTCGCCTCCCGGAATATCATATAGATAATAGATGCGTTTAATGTCAAAAGGAATATTTTCTTTTCCCTGGACGACAGTAATATTTCCGGCTCTGTTATGGATTTTACTCAGAGGAAGGATGACACAATCATATACACTACTTTTCATCTTTACTTGCATTAATGAGTGTTATAAAATCGGAATATTGTCTGATATAGTCATCTTCGCTGTAATGGGTTGAGCTGAGAACCATTGCCAATGAATTTGTGGAGAAATTCTGCATGTGGCGCCAAACCCCTGACGGAAGATACAAGCCATAATACGACCTGTTCAATGAGAAGGTTTGCTTTACTTTTCCATCGTCAACAACAACATCGAAGCTGCCGGATAATGAAACGATTAATTCTTGTTGTTCTTTGAATGCATGTCCGCCACGTATTTGTCCGCCGGGAACATCATAAATCCAGTAGACCCTTTCAATTTTAAAGGGTACGTGATTATCTTCTTCTATAATCGAAAGGTTTCCTCTCGGATCCTCGATCTTTGGCAGATTTATTATTTCGGGTTTTTTCATCAGAAGATTATTTGTTTTTTTAATTGTCGGATAGCCTGTGTGCACTCTTCGTTCGTGTTTGCGAAGTGCAGATTCATGGGTGTTTCATTGAGGGTGAGTATGTGTTGTGGAAAGAGATAATGTTAACAGAATTAAGCTGGATGAATACAGCTTCGCTATGGTGAGTCACATATCAGGACTTACCCATTCAATTAATGCATCTGGTGCTGGAACTAAATTGAATTTGAAATCAATAAAGATCCCCGCAATAATATTATACTTCATTTAATCTTAATTTATAACATTTAAGGATTCAAATGGTTTTCAAAATATTAAACATAGTCAACATGAAATCTTAAAATCAGGTAAAATTGCAGAAATACAGTTGAATAAGGAGGTGATTATTGTGCGTTACATACAGCTTCGCCCTGTCAGTCACATTACTGATTTTTTGCGGAATTTTGAGAATTTGGTTTCAGTGCTTTTTTTTGATGAAAACAGTGAACCTTATTGTTGGACAAATAGCTGTAAATAAATGCATTAACAAATTACTTGATGAGACATGTGGGTTTCAATAAATCTTGAAAATTCTCTAAAACCCGCTCTCATATACAAATATACATAATATTCAGGACTTTTTTGTGAAAAAACGTATCATAATTTTACTTGATTATAGTACTGGATTTCATCAGAAGATAATTGTTTTTTAATTACCTGATAGCCTGTCCAGATTTATAAGGAGAACACCTGAGTCATCTTCATTCGTGTATGCGAAGCGCAGATTCATGGGTATTTCATGGAATTAAACGAATACCCGAACTGTTTTCCCTAAAGTACTTATTACACAAAGCATGAAAACGTTTTTTATGAAGCTGGAACGCTTCCGCGAATTAAAGAGGGGCCATATTTCTCAAACCGGGAAATCCCACCTCCATTCCCTTTTTCAATTGATTACTCTGCAAGTAAGCAGAAAGTGCTAATCGATCAATGGGTTTGTGTTGCTTTTACCTACGATGGGGAATTTATAAGAGTATTAGTAAATATTGTTTTCCAACCCAATTGTCGTTGTTCTGGTTTAGTTCCAATATTTGTGGGGGGTAGGTCTATCAGTTAATACTTTGATGGTATCTACTATTGATAAATCCCATTTCACCTGTATGTGGATTAACCCAACCAGGTGCATCAGGTGGAAATTTCCAAGATTCAAAGTTTTCAACGCGCTAACTGTGTGTTTTATTGGAGGTTGTTGAGGTAATTGAGGTGGTAATTCTGTTTTTTTTTGTCCCACTATCTGCTAATGTATTAGAGCTTAGCAGGGGTTTCTTATCGGTTTGGTATTTGTTTGTTAATGGGTGGTTACTTTCCGATACAGAAAGTGTATGTGGCTATTTATTAATTTAATACATGAGTTGAGGTACAAATAGGGTACAAAATTTACGTGGTTTTTAGGTTTTGGCGATTTATTGCCCACTTTTTCCGAGATTTCTATAATTTCTTTATTTTGCCTAATGAATCGAGGTAAAGACAACCAATAAACAAATATAATACGTTCTCCGCTTAACATGACAACAATTTAATTTTTTTTCTTAGAACAACAGGAACAAAAATATTCTTTATCAAATCCAGTGGATTTCATTTACAGGCTTCGTAAGGTTTTCCGGTTTATTCTTTGATCCAATTTTTATTTGAAAATCTATTTTACCGGTATCGGTTTTGATACCGGAACTGATACCGGAACTGATACTGGAACTGATACTGGAACTGATACTGGTAGTGATACCGCAACTGATACTGCTAGTGATACTGGAAGTGATACACCTTCCTATTATATAAACATTATAAACTTATATAAACGGTACCACAATAAAAATTTTAAGAAGAAGAGGGAAAAAGAATCTGGAATTAAACAAATTTTTGATGTAATTGACAAAAATATTCGTTGCCTTTATGACAAAAATGTTATTTGAAAAACGGATTTTTTTATTTTAGCTCGCAATCAATTTTGTATCGGTTTTCGGCCCATTCAGAATTGCTGCAAGGATATAAGATTCATGGATACGAATAAGTCTTTTGTTCCTCCGGCATGTTCGCTTCACTTGCTCAACCGCTCCCTGGCCCGTTCGTACCTCACGGAGCCAATCGCACATTTCGTAAGTTCATCTCGCAAGCCTTTGTCACGCCATAGGAAGAGTGGTGCTGTTCAGTTCAAAGGCAGTGATCGGTCTAAAATTTAAAATGGTCTGCCTTTTCACCTTCATCACCACACTTCCTGTTTTTAAAGATTTCAGCATTTAGACGATTTTTAAGGCCTTTTTTCATGGGGCAATACATTTCTTCAAATCAAGAAAAGAAAATCCAATTTAGCCGGTCAGGGGACATGAAAAATGCAAGGCCAAGGCAAGTGTTCCGGATCAATGGATTTTTAGTTACCTCCTTTTCTGTAAAAGTTACCGGAACAACCTTGCATTTTATCCCCGACCGGCAAATCATCGGACTTTCTTTTCTTTTTTTTGGGTTTTTTCATCTCTTTTGAAAATATTTTTATCCTTTCAAATAGAATCAAACCAGCCTTTTTGACACGAAAAAAACCTTACAGGTGATCAATCACGAACCATTCAATATCAATACGAGTCAAATTGAATTGATAAAACTATATGATATTCAAGTATATAAATTCAACATTATCTTTGCAATACCCATAAGCATTGAACGGCGATCCTTCAATAATGCTCGTGGATGTCTGGAGTAAATATTTAACTATATATAAAACGGGTGTAATGTTTGAATTTCACAAATTCTGCCGGAAGCAGTTTAATATTTTTCTCGTTTATACCGTGCTAATTTGGTCCACGGCACTGTTTGCTTTGTTAAGGGATAAAAAGCGAACCAAAAATTTGAAACCCGATTTTGAATATGAAAATGAAAAAGTAATCCGGAAGAAAGCCTGGCAGCCAACAATAGGCATATCATCCAATATTCCCTCGAAGATAATTTCTTTAGTATTCCAGAAAGTTAATTTGCCGATTGTTGGCCTAAATCATCTTAGTGGAATTAAGTACGGCCATCCGCTGGCATCATTTTTTAAAAAAAATATCTCTGGCTCACCGTAGATGGTGAAATCCATCCGACTTCAATAACCTGGAGAAGATAATTCTGCTTCACAAAAAAAACCGTGTTCCGGTCATGATGAAGTAGCAAATCTGTATGCAGATTGAAAATTTAAGCTATCTGCTGTGGGTGAATGGATAAAAATTGTCAGACAAACATAAATAAACGAGCGGATATTCTTGGCAACCTTCAAGTTTTGGAAATAAGAAAATCAGTTTTTTTTATTTCAAACAGAATTTCTCCGAATTGGGCAAACTGGTCAGTGAACAGAAAAGCAGAATTTTCCTATTCAAAATGTCAACTAATCCGAAAGGAAAAAGAGAGACAGTTTAAAAGTTAAATGTGAAAAGTACCAGATTGAAAAATCAAAATTTCAATTCTTTTTCGCCAATGAACAACCCCTCTCAGACAGGTATGGAGGTCGATCGGAGAGGACAATGCAAGATGTGTTTTTGTATGCACAAAAACCTCTTGATCTTTCCTGGCAGGGGCCTTTAGTTTTCTCCGAAAATTGTTGTTGACTAAATCGTTTTTTAGTGTAAGATCGAAACCATGAGACCAAAATTACCTGATATCGAAAGACGAAATAAACCGTTGATCATCCGTGTTTCCCAGGAGGAAAAGATCAGAATAAAAAGCCACGCGAAGATTGGAAAGTATGCGTGTATGAGTGATTATATCAGGACCAGACTTTTTAATTCCAATAAAAAAGTGATCTCCCTGGATGAAGAAGCTTCCGCTCAAATAAAGAAATTGGATTATGAGCTGAATAAGATTGGTGTCAACTATAACCAGATTGCCAAAAAAATCAATACCCACGATGTTTACCAGTTAACCTCCAACGACAGGGAGGTTTTCATACAGGTATTGGTGGAACTCAAAAAATGTTTTTCTGTTTTACAAAAATACATGGAAAGGGTAGAATCAGGTAAAAATTGAAATCCGGCACTAAATAGAAAGAATCCTCATCAATTTTTTGTGAATCTGCAGATTATTGGATATGTTATAAAAATTTGAATATGGTAATTGTGATTCATCAGGCTGCAGATACGCGAAACGCTCTGCTTTACAATGAAGAGAAAGTAACGGAAGGTGTGGCGACATATTTTCAGAGCGCCAATACGGAGTCTTTAAATCCTTTTTTGTATGACCATAATTATCGATTGAATGCCTTGCTTGATATTGAAAACCGCAATACCCGTTCTCTAAATAAATGCCTGCACATCTCCTTCAACCCATCAAAATCTGACAGTCTGGTTTTGGGTGACAAAACGATCCAGTTGGAAATCCGGCAAATGATGGAACATATGGGATACGGGAACCAGCCTTATTTTGTCTATAAGCACAAAGATCTGGACAGGGTGCATTACCATGTCGTTTCAACGCGGATTGACAAAGAAACCGGCCAAAAGATTAAAGTCAATTATGAACAGGAAAAAATGCAACGGTATATCCAGGGACTGGAACAGAAATACGATCTCAAACAGGAAGAGCCTAAAACGCAGATCAAGCAAACCGACTTTACCCTCAATGCCACTTGTTCGGATCTGAAAGCGAAGGTTGAAGGAATTTTCCGGTTGCTGAACCAATCTGCTGGTATAAAAAATGAGACGATGTATCGGGATATCTTGAGTGCTTTTCATTTACAAATCAACAGGTCGGGCAGGGGAGAAGTCGTAATTGTAACAGATGATGAGAATAAAACAATCAGAAATCCGTTGCGAATGACGGACCTTAAGGAACGGATAAAAATCCAGAAGACTGAAAACAGACCGGAAAAAGAATTGGTAAAGCAAGTAGAAGAGCAGGTTACCTCCGGTTTTAAAGAGCTGTTCAAAAAATACCGCTTCAGTGATGCACAGAATGCAGCCCTTGAGTTGAAGGAGAAAGGACTTTTTCTTTTCTGGTCTGCTGAATCGGGCAACTACAAAATCTACCATCCAGACAATATGATGGTGTTTAGCAATCCGTTTCTGATTGATAAACAACTGATCAGACTCGACTATTTTAATATGACAAACCATGATTTTTATGCCATTATCAAAGATTACAATCGTGTTCTCTCTGAAAAGTTCCGATTTGTCTCTGAAGGGCTGATTGATTACGAAAAGGTTTCTATGTTAGAATTGAAAAATCCGGAAACTAATATTCCGTTTAAAGATATTAAACTGTCAGATAGTAATGAATTTAATAGGCTTACATCCGGAATGAATGATCTTTCAAAAAGTTTTACTGAATCGGCGATCAAAGATTATTACCGTTATTCAATCCGTAGAATAATTGAAACAGAACAACGGATCAATCAGTATGATTTTTACCGGGAATACAACCAAAACCTGAAGTCGTTTAAACCTGGTCTTACGAATGATCTGTCAGAAAAGTATATGGTTGTAAAAACAGAAGATCAATATTTCCTGAACAACCATCCCTCCGGAGTTCAGGAGGTAAGTCTGAACCCTGAACAGCTGAAATTCCATCTTGACGCTAAGAACTTCTTTTCAAAGTCAATCCTTGAGATGGTCCGGATAATGCCCTGGTACAAAAATGAAAAAGAGCAGAATAAAAAGAAGAAGATGCTGAAGAAAAGGAAGGGGAAGGCAATGAGGTTTTAATGATATGAACATCATGAATGATGTGAATTTTGATGGTATAGCCAAGAAGTATTTTTTGGATACTATGCTTATGTGGCCAAATTGGCAATATTTTTGAAATTCTTCGCTTGAATCTCATGAAATGGGGATGTTGATGAAAGGCTTTAATTTTTCCAAAAGGGTTTTATTATTTTATTTTGTTTCGTAATTATTACCATAAATATAATTGATACAAGTAACCAAAAAAGTATTGCTTGTATCGTTCCTTCTGGTCCAAAGGCTCCTCCGGTTATTAATTCAGCACCCGAAATATTGGTATTAAACAGGCTGCTTGTCTTCTCATTACCAGATGTAATTGCACCAAAAATGCCTGATTGCACAAAGTTCCAGGAAAAATGTATCGCTATTGGTAGCCATAAGCTTCTGCTGTAGATATATGAAGCGCCAAACACAAAACCAACAATGCCAATACATATAGAAGAAATTACTGAACTATCCGGATTTAGTAAATGTACTGCGCCAAAAATTATTGCTGAAATTGCTAATGAGATATAACTTCCTAGTTTTTCTTCAACTATTCGAAAAATAATTCCTCTGAGTAGAATTTCTTCAAAAATAGCCACCGAAAATGCAATTGCAAATGGTGTGATTATGGAAGAAAATGGATTGACAGAAATTATCTGGAAGTTTCCCCAGAAATAAATTACTATTATTGTTAAGCCTTGTATGGTGGTGCCAATTAATACACCTAAAATGGTATTTTTTAATAATCCTTTGCTTGAAAACTCCCCAATCTCTCTTTTCTCATATTTTTTGTAAAAAAAGATATAGGTAAATGCTACAAATGATGAGGCGATAATACCCTTAATCAGATTTCGGTAATTCTTATCGATTGTAGTTACATCTAATATTTTCCCGACTAATTGCTGCGCTAATATAAATACTGCAAAACAAATTAATAGCCCAAAAATTATTCTTATTAAAGGAGAATTTAGAAATTTTTGTTTTTTCGTTGAATTCATGATTGAAAAATTTAAGTGTTAATAATTAAAAGTTTTCTGGCTTTGTGTTCATGCGAGTTTTGGAGCGCAAAACGGTCTGCCAGAATTGATTCTATAACGAAGTTCAAAGTTTCATTTAACCACTGAAACTCCAGTTTCTTCATTGTCATTTAGTTATCAGTAGTAAATAAAATAATTGCTAAACAATCCTTATTCGCTGTTACATTTTAATTCTATCGCCTTTTTTAGTACTTAACCCTTCAATAATGGTTATCTTATTGATGATACCCTTTTCATTTTGAAAGTATATCCTGACATCGTCATCTTTTTGAAAGAATGTATTTTCTTTATATGCAAATATCTCAATTCCAGGCAGGTTGTTTCTTTGTAAGAATAATTGATCTCCTGCCCGGGTTATTTTTACCTTGTAATCTGCATTTACTTCATATTCACCAACATATTTTTCCAATTCCTCAGGTTTAAGTTTTATCTCATCAAAGTAAGAATATGGCTGGTTGTAAAGAATGGCCAGAATGGAAAGGCCAATAGTTTCAATTTGATGGTTGAAAATATTATTCAGTAAAATTATGCATACATCCTCTTCCTGAATCCTTCCAAAATAACTCGTAAATCCCAGAATATTACCACCGTGCGAAACAACCTTTTTGTTATATATCGAATCAATCCAGCAGCCCAGCCCATATCCTTCCAGAAAAGGAGTTGTAGCTTCTTCCAGACTGGATTTATTATAAACTTTATAATTCAATACCCCTTTATGCCAACGATATAAATCGCCCACCGTACTATATAACGAGCCTGCGGAATAAGTGGCAGTTGAATCCCAGGGGATAGACGCTTCCTTTATGGTTTTGGTATATTTCGTATAGCCAATTGCTTTGTCTGGACTTTGTAATCCTGCAAAGTCAAAGCCTGAATGCTCCATCCTTAAAGGAGTTAGAATAAATTCTTTAACAACTTGCTCGTAGGATTTACCGGTCACTTTTTCAATGATCAAACCTAAAAGGATATATCCTGAATTGCAGTAGGAATATTGCGTGCCTGGATCAAAATCCAAAGGTTTGTTGACAAAAAACGAGAGCATTCGTTCTTTACTCCTCGGCTGCGTGCTCTCATTAAAAGCAGTATGATCTCTTAAAATCTCATAAATACCGGAAGTATGTGTAAGTAAATGTTTGATCGTTATTTCGTCACCCCTTTTAAAGTCAGGAAAATATTTACTGAGCTTATCTTCAATCGATAATTTATGCTGTTCAGCCAATTTTAGAATTACAGCAGAAGTAAATTCTTTTGTTGTAGAGCCAATTTGATAAATCGTGTTTGAAGTATTAGGAATGTTATTGCTTGCATCCTGATATCCAAACGCTTTTTCGTAAATAATCCTACCATTTTTGCCCACCAATACCGAGCCATTGAATCGATTTAGTTGAACTGCCTTTTCAATTAGTGAGTCTATTTTATTTTCGAATTCCTGTGCAAACAAATTAAATGACAAATAGATAATGGCAAATAATGTTATTAGTATTTTCTTCATAATTCTATTCTTTACATTTCAAATAATACTTCATTTAATCTTTTTAAAGACCAGATTCCTCACCCGGCCAACATCTTTAACGATAAATCCTGAAATTTCGTTCTGAGCATTTCTTGTAAAATGAAAACCACTGACAGGCGAAGCAAAATAATCGGCATGCTCAGAAATCAGTTCTGCTTCAGCATTATTATTGCAATACTGAGCCAGGGATTGGGGGAATTTCACGTACAATTTACTGTCTTTATATAAAACAGGATAGGTCGCGTTAATCTCTTCACAATAAAATTCTCCTGCATACTGACTTAATTGTTCTGTTTTTAAGGGAAATACTTTTGTACCGAGAAAGGCTAACGGAAATTTTTGATCGCCCTGTACAATTGTAACTTTAGCAGTTTCTCCTTTTGCGTCTTTACTGAAAATGAACTTTACATCGGCAATAGTTGCAAAAAATGAAGTATCTGACGAAGGGTATATTTCAATCCTATCCTGGTAAGGACCATTAAATACAAGATGATCAGCTTCTTTGGTAATAGTTGCTTCAAGCCATCGATTTTCATCGAAGTATTTCCCAACATATCTTTGAAATACTGCAGAATCAATTTTTGTCTTTTCCGGATGTATTGAAGTAACAACCGTTTTGGGTTTTCCTTTAACAAATAAGTCGGTTACTTTGTAGGCGAGTCCTGTCACATCGACAGGAATATTAAATAGGCACACCACAGCAAATTTTTCTGAAGGAATCTGGACATATTGTGCTGTAAAATCCCCTGTGCCACCCTGGTGACTGATTGTTTTTAAACCATTGTGTTCAGAAATGTCAAGACCAAAAGCATATCTGCAGGTATCGCCATTACGGAAAGTTGTCAGCGCTGTCATTTCGTTCGTGAAATCCCATTTCCCCAGCTTATTTTTATAAAAATTGTTATCCCATTGGAGAAAATCATCAACACAGGTATATATATTTGATTGACCAACAACGGTACTATTCCTTCTGCCGGTTCTTTTGAATTTTTCTTCACCTCCCCATGTGTGGCCGGATGCACTGTTCTTTATTATTATACCGGGATAGTCGTAAATGGCGGTTTGATTCATCCCCACGGGCTGAAAAATCTTTTCCTCAATGAATTTACTAAACTTCATTCCGCTCGTTTTTTCTATGATCTTTACCAGTAGAACATATCCCGAATTGGAGTATAAGAATTCATCGCTTGGTTTAAAGTTCAGTGACTTTTGTTTGATTATCAAACTGTAAATACCATCCTGTGTTTCTACTGAATCCTGGGTTCCTGCCATTAACGCAAGCACATCATTTGACCGTATTCCGCAAGTATGATGTACCAGGTTTTCAATGGTAATGGTATATCCATAATCAGGGAAATCGGTAAGGTATTTCCGGATGTCGTCTTTAAGTGAAAGTTTCTTTTCTTTTGCCAGCATCAAGATTGCAGCCGCTGTAAATTGTTTCGATACTGAACCCAAATTAAACAAAGTTGAAGTTTTATTTGGCTCTTTTGTTTCGAAATTGGATAATCCATAAGCTTTCATAAAGATAATCTTCCCGTTTTTAATGACACCAACAACCCCTCCGGGAGTTTCAGATGACAGACCCATTTGAGCTATTAAAGTATCAATCTTAATTTCAGTCGAATCTTTTTTCCCCTGTGATTCATTAAGCGAAATGGATTTTGCTTTTCCAAAAATGCAAATCAACAACACCGCAATTGCAATAAATTTTAATTTCTTCATAATTATTTTTGTATAATACTGTTCCTTATGCGACCCTATTTCTTTTCCTTTAATAATATGTCGAGTTTTTCTTTTGTTTCAGGAATTGCTTTAAGAGACAAAGTTTTTTTGAAACTCTCTATGGCTTTTGCTTTATCCCCTTGTGCCAGGTACAAATCCCCCAATCCATCATAACAATTAGCCGTTTCGGGATAGTTTGCAATATTTAATTTAAACAATGCTTCTGCCTTACTGAATTGTTTTTGGTTCAACATATAGTATCCAAGACTATTAACCTGGCTTTCATCTGGTTTAACGAGATAGCCAATTTGCTCAGAAACATTGTTATAGTGAGTTACCAATAAAGAATCCAACTTAAAATTGGCGTCTTCAAGTTCACTGCTGTAAATATTAAGTTTGTAATAATCAAAAATAAAACGGAGTGCATCATACTCTCCAATCAACCGAACAGAACTATGGTTGTCGTCTTCGTAATATTTATGTTTGAAACGCAATTGATTTTTTTTGTTATTGGAAACATATCTAATGAATTCCAGGTTGCTGCGAATAAGTTCAGTACCCTCGGTAGTATCTTTTTGAACTTTCAGCGTATCCATTCCTCTTTCCATTCGGTTTGCCAATGCCATAAATAAGGTTTTTCCTT
>JBAXOA010000094.1:0-17081 GCA_037133495.1 Mariniphaga sp.
ATGAAAGCAATCAGATTTACAATATTTTCGATATTATTTGGTTTATTGGTTTTGGTAATTGCCTGTAAAAAGGAGACCAATCCGGCAGCTGCTCCACAAACGGGCAGCAAAATATTGGTAACCGGACAGGATGCCGGGACAGGACTTAAATCCACGCTGAGCGGACAAACAACCGAATGGGTAATTACAACTGACAAGGTGGGAATCTACTCTCCAGATGCACGAACAACCAGCGGAGGAATTACTGTAATTGTCAATGCTCCTTTTTCGGCAGCAGCCTCTGGTGCTTCCTCTGCTTTTAGTGGGACAATGTACTGGAATGGCACTGCAATCGATCACACCTTCTATGCTTATTACCCTTGGGCGACAGGTACACCTGGCAGAAATGCTATTCCGGTTTCTCTGGCAACGGCACAAACCCAGTCGGCAGCCAATAGCAGTGCCCATATCGGCGCCCTCGATTTTATGATCGCCACACCTGCAGTAGTAACCTCTCCGGTCAACACCAATGCAGTGGCAAATGAAGTAAACCTAAGTTACAACCATCTCTTCACCATTCTGGAATTTCAAATAAAAGGTACAGGATCACTCAAGGCAGTGAGTCTCTCAACCAGCAATCCCATTGCCTTTAGTGGTGGCACGATTAACATTGCTCAGTCAACACCTGCCACGGATGTCGCTTATACTTTTGCCAACCAGGGTACTACACAAACTCAGGTGGAAGTAACGCTGACGACTCCGGCAACACTTACAGCGACCAATGCCGACACCAAAGTTTACATGGTCATCAATCCCGGTACACAGACAGGTAATTGCGCAATTGGCCTCTCGGCGGATGGCACAACATGGAAATACATCACCAAAACTGCCCTTTCCGGCGGCTTTCTGCGCGGCAAAAAATATGTGGTTTCAGTAGATGCTGCAACTGCCTTAAGTATCGGTGACAGCTATCAGGGCGGCAAGATATTCTACTTTTTACAACCCGGCGACCTCGGTTATGTATCTGGTGAAATACACGGATTGATTGCAGCCACGGCTGACCAAAGCACAGGGATTATATGGGCAGTAACTGCTAAACAAAGCATTTCGGTACCGGCACCTGGTGCAACTGGCACAGCAATTGGAACAGGACTCACAAACACAAACGCCATCGTCACCCAGAATGGAGCGGGCAGTACCTATGCAGCAGGGCTCTGCGATGCCTACACCAATACGGACACTGGCACAGGAGTCTATAGCGACTGGTATTTACCAAGTAAAGACGAATTGAACCAGTTGTTTATAAACAGGGTTGCGGTTGGCGGTTTTGCTAGTGCCGGCTATTGGAGTTCCAGCGAGAGCTCTACCGGTATCGCGTGGGACCATTACTTCAGCAGTGGCAACCAGTACGGCAACAATAAGATCGACATGCTATGTGTGCGTGCTATTCGGGCTTTTTAACAATTCAACTTTTTAACAATTTAACCGCGAAGCGGTCGAATTTTTGCGAAAGGCAAGAGCAATGCTCAAATTTGTTTGAGCATTGCCGGGTCGGGCAAAAATCATTGAAAGTAATTTTTTCGAAAAATGGCACAATACGATGAATTACTTGTATACCAGGCTACATATGATTTGCTATTGGCAATCTTTCAGTTTACAAAGAATTTTTCTAAAACGTATAAAGCTACCGGGCACGCGGCTTTTCTGTTCGTTGCATTAAGGATTGATTGTGCACAGAGGCTGATTCAGGGCGCAAAGGCACAATGCGCTAAACCAAATGTCTGAAATGTAATTGATGTGATGAAATGATTTGTGTGATGCTCATTGCGCAGTTTTTGCTGGAGAGTAATCATTTTCTTCATTTAACCAAGAGAATCATAGTTCAGACATTTTTCGCCAGCTGCCGGTATTCGTTTTTCAATCCACTTGTCAGTTACGATTCGCTTTAAAGTAAAGAAAATGAAAAGATTATTATGATTTCAAATAGCTATTTAAAAATATATTAACTTTGTAAAAAAAAATGAGTTATACAGACCGAATCATTGTTGAGACCTATTCAGGATTGTTCGAAGGACTAAGTTCTTTGAACAAAATTGAGTTAATTGAAAGTCTTTCAAAATCATTAAAGACAGAATTTACTACAAAGGAGAACTCATTTTATAAATCGTTCGGTGCATTTTCTACTGAAAAATCAGCAGAAGAAATAATTTCGGATATAAAAATAAGTAGAACGTTCAGAGACAAAGAAATCAAATTCTAATGCAGTATCTACTTGATACAAATATTTGCGGCCTTTCAATAATTCCAATTTTCGGTTCTATTAAGCGTTATGCGAAAGAAAAGGTAAGGCTCAGAAGTATTGGAAAACCTATGCATGATGAGTTTGACCTATTAATTGGTGTTACTGCAGTTGAAAACAAGCTTACTTTGGTGACTGATAACAGTAAAGATTTTGAGCGATTAGATGGAATTAGAATTGAGAATTGGTTCAAATTAAAGTAGTAAAAGTAGTTTATTATCAAAATCTTCTGCCGAACAGGTCCCTTCTTCAAAACTTGAAATTTTTCAGCCTTTTGCCAGGAAGACTAATTCTGCCCACCTGCTCCTCCACCACCCAAATCCGCCTGGCCGTGCTTTTATCCAACAACAGAGGTGTTTAACGGACTGGGAAAAGGGGTGCTGAAAGAAGCATCTCAGGTGTTTATACAAGAGCTGAACAAGGGGGAACTGTCCGATGAGGTATCGAAATCATTTAGACAGTGTCAGAAACCGGGGTGCCTATCTGTTTCTCATATATAATCCTAATAATTGAATTTTTGAAATCCCTTATTCCCAAAGGCTTCAAAGATTTACAGCCAACTGTAATCTCATACAAATCACCAAGAGTTGAAATTCTGGAAATAGCTGTCGAAAAAGGTTTTGCAAGCTTCTAGTGACCATCGGGCTTAACAGCCTTTTCATTGACTCAACTTCAATTTCCCTTATCCGGAAGATACCTCAAAACAGCTCCAACTTTTGTGAATATTTCTTATATATAAGTAATATAATTTGTATTTTATCCTGCATACAAGATAATAACAGTATCTTTGTCGTTTAGAATTGAGCAAATTACGCCATGGATAAGGAAACGATTAAGCAAATATTGGTTGAGAACCACGAATTTATTTCGAAAGTCGAACTTGTAAAGCGCGATGTGTTTTTCGAAGAAGCCGGCAATTATGTTCTGATTGGTTCCAGAAGGGCAGGGAAAACATATTGTATGTTACAGGTTATTAAAGACATGCTAAGTCGAGGTGCCGATTTGTCGTCCATATTGTACATAAATTTTGAAGATGAACGTTTGTTGGAACTAAAAATTAGCGACCTAAGTCTAGTTGTCGATGCATTTAAAGAATTGTTTACCACAACCCCTGTCTATTTTTTAGATGAGATTCAAAATATTGTTGGGTGGGAAAAGTTTGCCAGAAGATTGGCCGATGCCGGCGATAGGGTTTTCATAACCGGCAGCAATGCAAAAATGCTTAGTCGCGAAATTGCAACAACATTGGGAGGGCGATTCCTGATAAAGGAGATTTATCCGTTTAATTTCCAGGAATACCTGTCTGCCAACAAAATAGCACTTGAAAATAACTGGGAATATGGTTCTCAGCGATTTGAAATACGGAAGCAATTTGAAACCTATTTTTATTATGGTGGATTTCCTGAGATCCTTAAGTTTGCTCAAAAACGCCAATGGCTGGATAATTTATACCAAAAAATATTCTATGGGGATTTGGTAGCCCGTTACAAAATCAGGAATGAATTTGCCCTAAAACTCACTGTAAAAAAATTAGCCGAAAACATTCACTATGAGGTCTCGTTCAACAGGATTAAGAACATCATTCAATCAACCGGCACTAAAATAGGAACTTCTACGGTATTGGAATATGTGTCTCTTTTGGAAGAATCATGGTTGGTGTTTGGTGTTAAGAATTATCTGGCCAAGATTTCGGACAGAGAAACCAAGAAGAAATATTATTTTATCGACAATGGAATTTTGACTTTATTCCTGATAAATCCGGCTGCCATTTTATTGGAAAACATGGTGGCTATTAAACTTCGACAGCTTTATGACGACCAGTTCTATTATGTAAAAACGACCAACGAAGTAGATTTCTATATTCCTTCAAGAAAAATGCTTATTCAGGTTTGCTACAGCATGAGTAAAATGGATACTGAAAAAAGGGAGATAAATGCATTACTTAAAATCAACGAAGCAATAAAGGCCGATTACCTTGTCATAATAACCCTTGATGAAGAACGAACTGAAAACGTAAATGGTTCTGAAATCAATATTCTCCCCGTTTGGAAATGGTTGTTGGCGTAAGTCTGGCATTCACCAAAATGTTATGCCTTTGTTAGAGCGTTCTAACCTGCCTGCCTCTCGTTTTCCAACGAAGGCAAATTATTTTGAGTTTGCAACTCACATTATGGATCACTTGATAAAGTTGAGGGGAATAAATTAATAAGCTGAGGCTGTTTCAAAAGTCTTTTTACCGCGGAGAAACGCAGAGAAGGCGCAAGGCTACGCAGAGATATTCTTATGTATTTTAATGCTTTGCGGTTCTCAGCGGTTTCCCTCAGCGGATCTTAGCGGTTAATTTTTTTACTTTTGATACAGCCTTTTTGCATAAAGATATTTTAATATGGAAACGACAATAGTGAAAATAGGTAATTCAAAAGGGCTTATAATTCCTAAGAAGCTTCTAACCGCTTTTGGAGAGGCAACGCAGGTTGATATTAAGGCGAAAGATGGCGGGTTGGTGATAACCCCCTTGGCAGATAATAAATCAAGGAGTAACTGGGAGCAGCAATTCCACGCTGCCATTGCCAAAGGCTTTATGCCTGATAATGATGTAATTGATGTTGAAAATGATTTTGATAAAAAGGAATGGACATGGTAAAAAGGTTTGAATTTTGGAACATTGCACTTAACCCAACGCAAGGTTCGGAAATCAATAAAAAGATATTAGTACGCTTATTGTAGAAACTTTTAAGTATCAATAAAAGTAGCTATTCCCCTTTGAAAAATGAGGTGCCAAGGGGGATTTTTACAAGAAAATGGCCGTTACAAACGGCTGACCGCTTACCTCTCCCCACAAAAAAAAAGCAGGCAGTTGCAAACGAGTAGTATCAGGAGGCTCCGTTTTTCTTTCAGAATGCTCCGCGTTTTTATCAGAAGGCCGAACAGGAATTGCAAATCAATCCTTTTCCTTCACCGCAGTGAAGAATGCCGCATGAACCGGAGCGGGGCAGGGGCTGTTAGTCCCGTGAATGGCTGCCCAGAGGACTTCATTAAACAGTGCATCAGGAATCTTATCTTCCTTACTGAAATCAAATTTTTCGCTTAATCTCGACAGATTGTTTTCATCCGTGCTTTTCAGATTTAAATCCACAAGATTTGCCGTAGCGCGGAAGGGAGGGTGAACAGCTGTAGTATTAAAACATCTCCACATGGGTTCTGCTGCTGCATCGTACTGACTCATAGGTGGTAATCCCAATATTAATTCGATGGTGCGTAGCGCCGATGAGGTTGAATACATGGTGTGATCAACAAAACCTTGTTTCACAAAACCACCTGCAACATAAGTGGTTGACCTGTGGGCATCAACGTGGTCAGGGCCATTCTGTGCATCATCTTCGACAATAATCACTACGCTTTCATTCCAGATAGAAGATTTGCTGAGGTATTCGACGAAAAGTCCGACCGCCAGATCATTATCTGCAGCATGTGCTTTTGGCGTGGGTCTGCCAATCTTAAGACCTTCGGTGTGATCATTGCCAAAGCGGATGGAGTTGAGCCGTGGAACATTGCCGGCAGCAAGCAATGAATTAAAGTCGCGCTTCCAGATGCCGAAACGAACCGTATCCCTTACACTTAAATCAAAACCCGTATAACCTGGACAAAAATGATCCTTTAAAACGGGAATATTGGGCGTAAAGGAATCTGAGATAAACTCACCATAAGTCCGGTAGCTCACACCGAATCGTTTACAATAATCCCATAAAAATCCATTTTTGTTATTTGCAATCTCACGCTCTGCTTCTCCGGGATAACTGCCGCCTCTGCCACCGTAGCTCGAAGGCCAGTTCTTTTCAAGGTAATCAGTGGCATAGGCTCCCATGCTCCAGTTATGTCCATCGGCACTCACTTCGCCATCCACATAAAAATTATCCAGCAACACAAATTGTTTCGCCAAAGCATGAAGGTTGGGAGTAATATTTTTTCCAAAAAGCACAAGACTGGTATCCCCGTTCCCTTCTGGAATATCGCCAAGTACCTGATCGTAGGTCCGGTTTTCCTTAATAACATAAAAGACATATTTGATCGGGGATGAATCGCCCACTCTCGAAGGAACAGGATTTCCCGTTTCGCCGGAAGAGATCATTTCTTTCTCTTTGGAATAAGGTGTATTCTTATAAACCGATTGAGAATACACACTTAGTTGATTGCTTAATGGTTCGGGTATAGCCTGAAGCGTTCCGGTAAATAAACCTCCTATGTATTGAACTTTCGTTTTTATTTTCTGAATATCAGCATGGTGGGCGACCGCCTCCTTTTTGCTCACAGGACTTGGTCCGTAAGGGTTTGCTTTTGAAGTTAAACCCTTGCCGTTAGAGACATAAATGGTGTTTTTTATTACCCGTACACAAGTAGGATACCAGCCTGTTGGAATGAATCCTTTGCTGATGCTCTTTCCTGGATTTGTAACGTCAAAAACAGCAAGACAATTGTTGTCAGCGTTGGCAATGTACAAGGTTTTTTCATCTCCGCTTAAAGCTACACTGTTGGTTGTAGTTCCCGAAAGTGATCCCGGATAAAGCGCTGAATTCAGAATCTCTATCACGCGGTTCTGTTCCAGCGAAATAACCGATACCGAATTGTCATTGGCATTGCTGACGAAAAGATATTTTCCGTTTTTGGTAATACAGAGATCGTTGGGATTATCACCAACAGGAATCCAGCCGGTCACCTGCTGTTTTCGGGTATCAAACAAAATTACTTTGTCGCATCCCCAGCAGGTGATATACAGTATTTTATTATCCGCTGACAATAAACATGCATATCCTTCGCCACCCAGGGGAATCTGTTTTTTGATTTTTCGTTCCTTGAGGTTATAAACGTAAAGAGAATTGTTTTCCTTGGTGACGGTGTATAGCAGTTCCCTGTCATCATCGACAGCAATGCCTGCGATTGAAATTTTTTCGGGCCAGGGTTTGCCTATTATCAGCGTATCGGATGGAACCAGTTTTTTGTTCTTGATTTGATATCGCATGATCCAGTTGTCGTTACCTCCTGACGCGTACAAGTATTTGCCGTCTTTTGAAAAAGTAAGACCCAGCCACCCTTTGGCTATAACAACAGAGTCGAGCATAACCATCTTTTCAGGGTCGATCAGCTGAATACTCTGATCACTCTGGCCGTTATTGGTAACAGCCAGCATTTTACCAGAAGAAGCAACAGCAATATTTAAAGGCAGATCGCCTAAAGGTAACAACTTCCCAACGGGGGAAAGTTTCCACCCGTTTGGCAGAGCTACACGGCCCGATTCAATTTCTTTTAAACTCTGACCATTAGAATTTATAGCTGAAACCAAAATCAGATTTAGACAAATCACTATTATCCGGAATTTCATACTGGCAGTCAGCATATTGTGTAATTTTAAAATTATTAATAAAATGATTTCGTTGGTGCTTAATTGCCCGGGTATAGAATGTATGACAAAGCTATCCCAAATAGGAGCGGAGCAAGCGGTTTTTATGGACATTTCTCAATTTTTTGAGGGCTTTTTCTTTAAGCTGCCGCACCCTTTCACGCGTAAGCGACATCACGATAGCAATTTCATCGATTGATAAAGGATTAGTGCCGATTAGTCCAAAATAATAACGTAAAATATCTGCTTCCCTGTCGCCTAATGTACCGAGAGCTCTTTCAATCTCAATTTTCAATGAATTATTAATCAGTGAGATATCAGGATCAGGTTGATCGTTATTGATTAATGTGTCATATAACGTATTCTCATCGCGATCGCTGTCATGAAGTGGCGCATCGGCAGAGATATGAAAATTAGAGGTTTGCAAAGCCTCTTCAACAATTTTTGTTTGAATCTTCAGCAATTCGGCAATTTCTTCCGGAATTGGTTCCCGCTGATAATCTTGCTCGAGTTTTGTAAATGCGTTATTGATTTTCAAAATTGATCCAATCTTGTTCAAAGGGAGCCGTACAATTCTTGAATGCTCAGCGATGGCCTGTAATATTGACTGTCTGATCCACCAAACCGCATAAGAGATAAATTTAAATCCTCTTGTTTCGTCAAATCGTTCAGCTGCTTTTATGAGTCCTAAATTACCTTCATTAATCAAATCGGGTAATGTAAGCCCTTGATTTTGATATTGCTTTGCAACAGATACGACGAAACGAAGATTGGCTCTGATCAGCGTTTCGAGTGCTTTTCTATCCCCGTTTTTTATTTTCCGTGCAAGCAATACCTCATCTTCAGCTGAAATAAGACTTAATTTTCCTATTTCATGAAGATAAAGATCCAGAGATGCAGAATCTCTGTTAGTAACTTGTTTTGCAATTTTTAACTGCCTCATAAAAAAATCAGGTTAGGATTTTTTTCAATTGTATTGCTTATATTCAACTATTATATAACAAGGGACGAAATTAATAAAAAAATCAGTAAATAACTTTCTGATTTTTTTTATTTGAATGAGGGGGTGTGTGATTTTATTTATTGTAACTTTGTCTTTCAATAGATTGTGCTAAAAAAAACAATGCGATTATTTGCGAATTCAAATCAAATATTTATTTTTGCACTGGATTTCGAATTCAATCTTGCACGTAATCTTCTTTGAATCCTGATTTACTTCCAAAAAATAAAGTAGAATTTAACTGTCAGCTTTTGCAATATCTCAGTATTGACAAAAGTCAGACAATCAAAAAAAAAATCAAAAATAAAACATGTACGACATTCTTGAATTAAGCAAGAAACTATTGCCCGAATTGCGCGAGATAGGCAAAGAGTTGAATATTAAACGTATTGAATCGTTTAAAAAGCAAGAACTTATCTATAAAATACTTGATAACCAAGCCATTATGGCATCTGAGCCCAAGAAGCCTGAGAAAAAAGTGTTACCAAGATTAACTAAAATAGAAAATTCTGCAGCTATTTCAGCAGAGGCGGTCGCCCCAAAAGTGGTTCCGGAAATTAAATCTATCCTTGATGAAAGCGAAGTCATCACCCAAAATACACCGGCAGAACGACAGCCTTTGATTCATCCTTTTCCTAAGAGGATTGAAAAACCCAAGTTTGAATCAATTGATTCGAAGGAGAGACGTCCAAGGGTCTTGCGCACTGAGGCCGCTATTGCGTCATCTATTGCAAAAGCAAATACCGAAATTGAGCCGGAGCAGAAAGTTGCCGAATCAGAGGTTGATGTACCACTGATTATCGAATCACTTAAAGAGGTACGAAATGAAACTGAGGTGGTTTCACGACCAATTATTCCAAAAAAGACCAGTAATCATGCTGTACCTGCCCAACCAAAGCCTGTTCATCAAACCCAGAAACCCCGCGAAACCGAAAAATCCTACGATTTTGAAGGAATTATAAATGCAACCGGAGTTCTTGAAATTATGCAGGAAGGATATGGTTTTTTACGCTCTTCTGATTATAATTATCTTACTTCACCGGATGATGTTTATGTTTCGCAATCTCAAATCAAGCTTTTTGGATTGAAAACGGGCGACACTGTCAACGGAATTATTCGTCCTCCTAAAGAAGGGGAGAAATATTTCCCTTTGGTTAAAGTGATTGAAATCAATGGGCGCAGTCCTGAGTATATCCGCGACAGGGTTCCTTTTGAACATCTGACTCCGCTTTTCCCTGATGAAAAATTTAATATTACCGGCAGGGCAAGCAGTATTTCTGCCAGGGTAGTTGATTTATTTGCACCGATTGGGAAAGGTCAGCGTGGATTGATTGTTGCTCAGCCTAAGACTGGTAAAACAGTTTTACTCAAGGATATAGCAAATGCGATTGCCGCTAATCATCCCGAAGTGTACATGATTGTTTTACTTATAGACGAACGGCCTGAAGAGGTTACAGATATGGCACGTAGTGTGAATGCCGAGGTTATTGCCTCAACGTTCGACGAACCGGCAGAAAGGCATGTTCGTGTTGCCAATATGGTACTCGAAAAAGCCAAACGACTTGTCGAATGCGGCCATGATGTAGTTATCCTGCTCGACTCTATTACCAGGCTGGCCCGGGCTTATAATACAGTAGCTCCGGCTTCAGGTAAGGTTCTTTCAGGTGGTGTCGATGCGAATGCACTTCATAAACCAAAGCGTTTCTTCGGTGCAGCCCGAAATATCGAAGAAGGCGGATCGCTCACTATTCTTGCCACTGCTTTGACAGATACCGGATCTAAAATGGATGATGTTATTTTCGAAGAGTTTAAAGGAACAGGTAATATGGAGCTTCAGCTCGATCGCAAACTTTCGAATCGCAGGATCTTCCCTTCTGTTGATATTATTGCTTCCAGTACACGTCGCGAGGACTTGCTGCTGGACAAAGCAATGTTGGACAAGATTTGGGTTTTACGTAATTTCCTAAATGGCATGAATCCCGTCGAGGCAATGGATTTTGTAAAAGACAGGCTGATGAAAACAGCTTCCAATGAGGAATTCCTTATCTCAATGAACAGTGATTAATACCTTTGCATTAAACTAAGATATAAAAAAGGAGCCGTAAGGTTCCTTTTTTTTTTGCTGGTATTCTAATGAATTTTTTATTATTGATTTTTTTAGCATTCAGTGTGAAAAGCTGACATTATTTTATTCCCATTTAATTAAGCAAACTGCATATTATAGTGCTTATTTTTAATAAATATAAATAGCATAAAACGCATATAATGCAAACTCCGGATAGCAAAAATACCAGCTGATTGATTATTTTTGTGAAATAATTTATTGATGTGGAATATTTCTTCGAAGCGCATAAAGTTTTAGTTGAGGCATCTTCTGATTTGATAAACAGGGAGTTACACTTCGAAATTGATTGGTCTCACCGTCTGATCGGAATCAAAGGTTTTCGTGGCGTAGGAAAAACGACCTTTTTATTGAACTACATACGCAAACATTATGGCAATTCACGCGATTGTTTATATGTTAATCTTAATGATTTTTATTTTGCAAAAAGACGGATTTTCTCTTTTGCCGATGAATTTTATAAAAGGGGAGGAAAGGTTTTAGTTCTCGATCAGATCCACAAGTACGAAGAATGGTCTAAAGAATTGAGACAATGCTACGACGAACTTCCCAATCTTAAAATTGTTTTCAGCAGCTCGCCGGTACTTAGAATAATCGAAGGCAACGACGACTTAAAAGACATCGCTGTTATATATCATCTTGAGGGTTTATCTTTTCGGGAATTTCTTAATTATAAAACAGGTCAAGAGTTCTCAAAATTGAGTTTAAACGATATTTTAAGTCATCACCGCGAAATAGTTCCCGACATCATAAATAAGGTTCGTCCCCTGGCTTTTTTTCCCGAATATTTGAAAAGTGGTTTCTATCCTTATTTCATTAAGAATCCTGAGTTTTATAGGGAAAGCTTGTTGCGGCATGTTAATCTTGCTCTTGAAATAGATGTTACCTATCTTAACCAGATAGAGTTAAAATACCTGTCCAAACTGCGGAAGTTACTCCAGTTAATTGGCGGGCAAATGCCATTCTCTCCTAATGTAAGTAAGATAAGTGCAGAGATAGAGACTTCGCGTGCGACAGTATTGAATTACCTTCATTATTTGAAAAATACGCGTTTGATCAATCTGCTGTTCTCAAACGGCACCAACGGCCAGCTTCAAAAACCCGATCAGGTATACCTCCACAATACTAATTTATTGCATATAGTCGCTCCTGACAATATTAATAACCGGAACCTGCGATTGACCTTCTTTTATAATCAGGTTGGATATCAGAATAAGGTTAACAGCTCTGCAGATTTTGATTTCAGGGTAAATAATCAGTACGATTTTCTTGTCGGTGGAAAATATACTCAGGCAGAAGGGGAGAACCATTACGCCGCAGCCGATATGATTGAAATGGGGGAGGGAAATGTAATCCCGCTTTGGCTCTTTGGATTTATTTATTAAATATTATATTATTAGCAACATACGAATTTCACATCGAATTAAAATTAAAATAAACGAAATGGCAAAAGAAAAAAAATTTATTACATGCGACGGTAATTATGCAGCTTCTTACATTAGCTATATGTTTAGCGAGGTGGCTTGTATTTACCCGATTACCCCATCTTCGACAATGGCTGAGGTGGTTGATGAATGGGCCGCAAATGGCCGCAAAAATATTTTTGGCCAGCCTGTTCGGTTAGCTGAAATGCAAAGTGAAGGCGGTGCTGCCGGAGCAGTTCACGGTGCACTTCAATCAGGTTCATTGACAACAACTTATACTGCTTCGCAAGGATTGTTGCTCATGATTCCAAATATGTACAAGATTGCAGGTGAATTGTTGCCAACTGTTTTCCATGTGAGTGCACGTGCACTTGCCAGTCATGCATTGTCGATTTTTGGTGATCATAGTGATGTCTATTCTTGCCGTCAGGCTGGTTTTGCCATGCTTGCATCAGGTTCAGTTCAGGAAGTTATGGATCTGAGCGGTGTGGCTCATCTTGCAACCATTAAAAGTCGTGTCCCATTTATGAATTTCTTCGATGGTTTCCGTACTTCTCATGAGGTGCAGAAAATTGAAGCAATTCGTCAGGAGGACCTCGCCGCATTGCTGGATATGAAGGCGCTTCAGGCTTTCCGCGACCGTGCCTTGAATCCTGAACACCCGGTAACCAGAGGTACTGCCCAGAATCCGGATATTTTCTTCCAGGCCCGCGAAGCTTGTAATCCATTCTATGATGCAGTTCCTGATATGGTTGAGGATTATATGAAGGAGATAACAAAAATCACCGGCCGCGAATATCACCCATTTACTTATTACGGCGCTCCGGATGCTGAGAATATCATCGTTGCAATGGGTTCAGTTACCGAAACTATTCGCGAAACAATCGATTATCTGAATGCTCAAGGTAAAAACTTCGGTTTGGTAAGTGTTCATTTGTATCGTCCATTCTCAATTAAGTATTTGTTCAACGTAATGCCTTCGACTGTAAAACGAATTGCAGTTCTGGACAGGACGAAAGAGCCGGGTGCCAACGGAGAACCGCTGCACCTCGATCTTCGTGATGCTTTTTACAATAAGCCAAACGCCCCAATCATCGTTGGTGGTCGCTATGGTCTTGGTTCAAAGGATGTTACTCCGTCCCAGATTATAGCGGTTTACAAGAACCTCGAGATGAAGGAACCGAAAAATAATTTCACCATCGGTATTGAAGATGACGTTACTTTCCACTCACTACCATTACTTCCTGAAGTAAAAGTTTCTGCTGAGGATTTATATGAAGCGAAATTCTATGGACTGGGCTCTGATGGAACGGTGGGTGCGAACAAAAATTCCATTAAAATTATAGGTACTGCTACAGACAAGTATTGTCAGGCTTATTTTGCTTATGACTCAAAAAAATCGGGTGGTTTTACCGCGTCTCACCTTCGTTTTGGCGATAGCCATATCCGTTCAACTTACTTGATCACCACTCCCGACTTTGTGGCTTGTCATGTTCAGGCATATATCAACCTTTACGATGTTTTAAAAGGACTCAAGAAAGGTGGCTCATTCCTGTTAAGTACGATTTGGGAAGAGGAAGAGGTTAAACTCAGATTGCCAGATGGCATGAAAAAATACCTGGCTGAGAATGAAATTAATTTCTACATCATCAACGGGACTAAATTAGCTGTGGATCTTGGTCTTGGCAATCGTTCGAACACCATTATGCAGGCTGCTTTCTTCAAAATCACCAATGTGATTCCTTACGAATTGGCACAGGAGCATATGAAGAAAGCGATTGTGAAATCGTATGGTATGAAGGGCGAAACTATTGTTAAAATGAACTTTGCGGCTGTTGATGCAGGCGGAAATAATGTTCAGAAAATTGAGGTTCCTGCAGAATGGGCTAAAATCAAAACCGTAGGGGATGATTCAACGGGTGATCGTCCTGCTTTCATAAAAAATGTCGTTGATGTGATCAATGCTCAGAAAGGTGATGATCTTCCGGTTTCAACTTTTAGCGGAATCGAAGATGGTACTTTCAGAGCAGGAACGACTGCGTTCGAAAAAAGAGGTATTGCGGTTGAAGTTCCTGAGTGGATCGCTGAAAATTGTATCCAATGTAATCAATGCTCTTATGTTTGCCCTCACTCTGCAATTCGCCCGTTCCTTATTGACGAAACAGAACTTGCAGCACTTCCAAACAGTACTACAACAATTAAAACGAACGGGAAACAATTCGCGGGACTTCAATTCCGCATTCAGGTTGCACCACTTGATTGTACCGGTTGCGGTAACTGTGCCGATGTTTGTCCTTCGAAAGTAAAATCTTTGGTAATGAAACCAATAGAATCACAGAATGCCGAGATTACACGCTGGGATCATTTTGCTGCCAAAGTTACTTACAAAGACAAAATTGTTGAAAAAGATAAAACAATTAAAAATTCGCAGTTTGCTCAGCCATTATTTGAGTTTTCAGGCGCTTGCGCGGGTTGTGGAGAAACACCTTACATTAAGTTGATTACGCAGCTTTTTGGTGAGCGCATGATGGTTTCGAATGCAACAGGTTGCTCTTCCATTTATGGTGGTTCGGCGCCTTCAACTTCTTATACTTCAAATAATGAATCAGGAAAAGGTCCTGCATGGGCTAATTCGTTGTTTGAAGACAATGCGGAATACGGTTTCGGTATGTCGGAAGGGATTGCTGCAAGTCGCGACAGAATCAAATCGATCATGAATATTGCGATTGAAGGTGGTGTTTCTGAAGATGTAAAAACCGCATTTGACGAATGGATCGAAGGACGCGATAATGCAGCTGCATCTGAAGCTGCAACAAAGAAAGTACTTGAGGTACTCAAAGGGAATAATGAAACCTATGCTCAGGAGATTTTATCACTTAGTCAGTATCTGATCAAAAAATCGATCTGGATCTTTGGCGGCGACGGATGGGCTTATGATATCGGTTATGGCGGACTCGATCATGTTTTGGCTTCAGGAAAGGATATTAATGTTCTGGTACTGGATACTGAAGTCTACTCAAACACTGGTGGTCAGGCATCTAAGTCAACTCCTGTTGGCGCTGTTGCAAAATTTGCAGCATCCGGAAAGCGGATCCGCAAAAAAGACCTTGGCGCGATTTCGATGACTTACGGCTATATCTATGTGGCACAAGTTGCGATGGGTGCAAGCAATTCTCAGGTTTTGAAGACCATGCGTGAAGCTGAAGCATATCCCGGACCATCAATTGTGATTGCTTATTCGCCTTGTATCGCTCACGGATTACGTTCTATGGGACGTACTCAGGAGGAGGAAAAACTGGCTGTTGAGTGTGGTTACTGGCATCTTTACCGCTTTAATCCGCAGTTGGAAGCCGAAGGAAAAAATCCATTCCAGCTTGACTCGAAAGAACCGGACTGGAGCAAATTCCAGGATTACCTCAACGGGGAAGTCCGTTACACGGCTCTGAAAAAATCATTTCCTGCCGAAGCGCATGAACTATTTCTGGCAGCTGAGGAAAATGCGAAATGGAGATATCGTTCATACCAGCGGATGGCTTCCATGAAATGGGATACTCCTGCTGCTGAATAAAACGGCATTAGCCTATAAATAAGAACGGCGTCTGAAATTCAGGCGCCGTTTTTAAATTTTACACATTGTTCATTGATAATTACCTGATGCCCTTCGTTCAGTCAGATAATTTTCAACTAATTGATTGTACTCTTGTATTATTCTCAGTAACAATGGATGGTTTGTTTTGTAGGCTACCCGATCAATGGAAGAGATTGGCAGTACTTTTGGAGATGTTCCGGTCAGAAAAGCGGCATCAAATTGATCAAGGCTGGTCGCCGGAATAGCTGTTTCAACTACGGGAATGTGATTTATCCGGCAAATTTGCAGAACCTTTTTTCGCGTAATTCCCTCGAGTATTTTATCATCCGGGGCTGAATAAAGTGTTTCGCTTTTGATGAAAAATACGTTTGATCTGCTTCCTTCAGTAATATTTTTGTCAGAATCGATCAATAATATTTCGTAAAAATTATTATCAGAAATCAGTTTGTCTGCACGTTCTCTTAAGTCAGAATTTTGAACTTTGGCATTCGGAACCATCCTGTCGGCGTACATTAATCCAATACTTACACCCTCGGTGTACTGCAAGGGCGAAGGATAGGAATGAACAATAAAATCTATTCCGGATTGTGGTTGTTTTGAAAGATCCCCGGATGAAAAACTGAGCTTAATATTTCCGGAATCTCTTTTTTTTGTGATCAGGAATTTTTTTATCAGATCCGATATCTCTTCCTGACCGGGAATAGGGTTTATTCCTGTAAGATTTGCAGAGCGGTATAATCTCTCCAGGTGGTCTTCAAGAAACAGTGGAATCCGCTCTGTAATTCTGATTACTTCATAAATCACAGCCTGTTGATCCTGTATGTTTTGACTCATTGTCATTACCTATTGTTTGATTGTTGACGAAAGAAGATTGTACAAAACTAATCATCTTAGTCGGGCATGAATTAGATTGGGGAAGTAACTGGGTTTGAGAAAAATATTAGAGCGGGAGACGAGACTCAAACTCGCGACCCTCAGCTTGGAAGGCTAATGCTCTATCAACTGAGCTACTCCCGCTTTTATTGCCCAACTTTGCCCCTGAGATCATGTCCCGTGCTTAGTGGGGAGAGCAGGATTCGAACCTACGAAGGCGTACGCCAGCAGATTTACAGTCTGCCCCAGTTGGCCGCTTTGGTATCTCCCCGAATAATAAAATGAACTTTATTCCGGGATTGATCGTCCAATACAGGAGCTTCCCAGTAATCAATAAGAACTTGATGAGCCGAATGTCAGATTCGAACTGACGACCCCGAGATTACAAATCACGTGCTCT
>JBAXOA010000095.1:0-16999 GCA_037133495.1 Mariniphaga sp.
ATTCAGCTAACTCATGTTTGTTCTCTCAAATCGTGGTGCAAATGTAAACGGTTTTGTAATGGTACTGTAACAATACTGTAATAAAATTGGCTTCCAAAGCGTTTTTTTTATCCCTCAAAGGTATATGCCATTCTTTCAGCAGAATAGGTGTGTTAACTTAATGTTAACCCATGAAATAAAATCTGAAAAACCAATGAATAAAGCGTTTTATACAATGATTGCGCCGAAAACTTCAGCCAATTTTTCAATAACAACCCTCTTTGCCTTCTCAAAATCCTGTTTTGAACCCAACTCCTTTTCCAGTGAAGTGACCCCTCGATCGGAAAAACCACAAGGATTAATGTGTTTAAAATATTCCAGATCCGTATTCACATTCAAGGCAAAGCCATGCATTGTCACGAAACGGGAGCTTTTTACCCCAATCGCAGCTATTTTTCTGGCTGCAGGTGTCCCCGCCTCGAGCCATACTCCAGTGGCAAGAGGATCACGAGTCGCGACTAAACCATAAGTCGAACTAGCCCTGATAATCGCCTCCTCTATATTATAAATGTATTGCCGCAGACCGATCCCAAAATTTTCAAGATCAAGAATCGGATAACCAACGATTTGCCCCGGACCGTGATAAGTGATATCACCACCACGATCGGTTTTATAAAAAGTGGCATCCTTCGCTTGCAGTTGAATATAATTCAATAAAAGATTGTGCTGGTCACCACTTTTGCCGAGGGTGTAAACATGAGGATGTTCCACAAAAATGAGATAATTAGGAGTAGCAACCACCGATTCAGGATCACCATTTTGATTTACTTTCTTGAGATCAATTATTTGATTCATTAATTCTTCCTGACGATCCCAGGTGATTTTATAGTCTGAACACCCTAAATCGAGGTATTTTACATTTTTATTCTCCATTTTGATCCGGCCTTTTTTTCGAGTGCCAAGATAAGCATTTTAAAAACCGGCTAAGCGAGAGTTTATATTTCAATTTATCTACTTTTGAATTTTTCAAAATTAAATCAGATGAGTATAATCAGTGTGTTGAAAAAATATCCTGCTACATTTTGGGTCGCAAATGTGATGGAGCTGATTGAACGTTGGGCCTGGTATGGCTTTTATATTCTTTTCGCTTTATACCTGACAAATTCCACTGATGAGGGAGCGTTGGGCTTCACCCAAACGCAGAAAGGGCTGATAATGGGAATCGGAACAGCATTTCTTTACCTGCTTCCGATTTTGACAGGCGCACTCTCCGACAGGATCGGCTACCGGAAAACACTTTTTATCGCCTATACCATCTATACTATAGTGTTCCTGATGATTCCCCTGTTTAAGTCATTCGCAGCAGTATTTGTTATTTATCTGCTTTTAGCTGTCGGCGCCGCCCTTTTTAAACCAATCATATCGGCAACAGTAGCGAAAACCACAGATGAGGAAAGCTCCTCTATAGGATTTGGAATATTCTATATGATGGTGAATATCGGAGCTTTTATCGGCCCTTTCGTTACCGGATTCGTCAGAAAATTTTCCTGGGACTATGTTTTTTATTCATCCGCAGCTGTTATTGCCGTTAACTTCATTCTTGTCACCTTTTTTTATAAAGAACCCATACAGCAGGAAAGGAACGGAAATCCGCAACCAACATTTTTCAAGCAAATCCATCATATTTTCAATAATATCGGAAAGGCTTTGTCAGACTGGAGATTTAGTTTATTTCTTGTGATTATTTCGGGGTTCTGGACAATGTACCTTCAGTTTTACATGACTTTGCCGGTTTTCATCGATCAGTGGGTGAATACATCTGTTGTCTATGATTTTCTGATCAGGTACTTCCCTTGGCTTGCACATCAGCTGGGAACAGCCGAAGGGACAATTCCTGCAGAATACATCATGAATATTGATGCCTTTTACATCATTCTGTTTCAAATTGTAATATCCTCTATAGCTATGCGTTACAAGCCATTAAGTGCTATGATTACTGGGATATTAATTGCATCTGTGGGGTTAGGATTAAGCCTGGCCACTCAAAACGGACTATTTATCATTGTAGCGTTATTAATCTTCTCAATTGGTGAAATGTCGAGTTCCCCTAAAATAACCGAATATATAGGACGTATTGCCCCTTCGGATAAAACAGCACTTTACATGGGATGCTCATTTATTCCATTGGCAATTGGCAATATATTTGCCGGAATTGTATCAGGAAATGTTTATCAGAATATATCGGATAAAATTACACTGACGCAGAAAGAGGTTATTGCCAGAGGAATAGATCTTCCTGCGATAGGGGAGAAAATCACAAAAAATGAATACTTCCGAAATGCTGCAATAAAAATGAATATGAGTAGTGATCAGCTGACACAATATTTGTGGTATAAATACGAACCGTCGAAATTCTGGTTCATCGTTACTGGAATTGGAGTAACCGCTTCAGCAATCTTATTCATTTATAATCAGATTATTGTAAAAAAAAGATAAATTTGCTTTTATTAAATAATGACATCAAAATGAAATTAACCCTGTCAAAATCATTCCAGAAAAGATTTCAAACAAGTATTTTATTAATCTTCATTGTATTTGCCGGGAGTCGCGCTGTTGGCCAAAATGAATATCATTTGTTTAAATATTACGAACCTTTTAAACCAGACAGTACAGGAAAGTTTTATTTTGCCGTCGATAATGTCAACTTTTTCAAAAACAATGAAAACAAGCTGGAGCGTAGCGCCGATTATACTATCACAGGAGCTCTTCTTCGTCCTAAGGTAGTTTATTACGCCGATCCAAAGCTCAGGCTTGAATTTGGCGCTCATGTATTAAAATACAATGGACGTGACGATTATGCCCATATTTTGCCATGGTTCAATGTTCATTATCAACCCAATGATAAGATAGTTGTTATCCTCGGAAATCTTGATTCCGAACAGGGTCATTTACTCCCTGAACAACTTTACAATCCCGAACTATTTTATACTGCAAACCCCGAAGCCGGACTCCAGGCAAAGTACAATTCAAAGCGCTTTTCTACTGATCTATGGATCGACTGGCAACAAATGATTCTGACCGGAGATCCTTTTAAAGAGCGATTTGCCTTTGGAGCAAGAACTAATCTTATCATTTTGAATAATAATGGTTCCTCACTATCCTTTCCGTTTACGTTTTATGGGCTACACGAAGGTGGAACCATTGGAACAGCTCCAGGTTTGGCCAAAAGCTTTTTGACCATAACCCCCGGGCTGATCTTCAAAAAAAATATATCGAGTGAGATATTCACGGACTTTGGCTTTAATACTTCCTTTTCACTTTCGACCTATCCAAAGGATAACGTGATTTTCAAACAATCCGGAGGATGGGGCTTCTTTGCCAGCGGGACTGTCGATTCCAAATTTGGAGCACTAACGGCGGCCTTCTGGCACGGACACTTATTTTATACACCGCAGGGAACTCCAATATTTCAAAATTATCCGGGAATTGCAACTAATTGGCTTACAGATCACAAAATAATAGATTTAAAGTATACTTATCAGTACCAGATCATCAAGAATACCTACTTTGGATTTATGTTCGATTACTACTACGACACTATTCGCAGGAAGGCAGTTAACAGTGAGGGATTGTACCTGATCGTTAATTTGAATATACTAACCAGAAAAGGGAAGAACAATCAATAAAAACAACAACGCTTCATCGTTGATTTAGTTAAAGTTATTTTCATATAGCAGTTGTAAATTCAAAAATAATAAATACTTTTGCAGTCCCGATTTTATCCTTATTTGCTGAAGTATTAGTCGGGTATTGTAGCAACCTTAGCAAACGTTATTAACAATTAATTGTTAATAAACCTGTTACGATACCGGTTAGTCGCGTGAATCAGCAAAAATTGGATTGTGTCACATTTAAAAATTGAAACGAAAGTGGATACTTTAAGTTACAGAACTGTATCGTTGAACAAAGCAACGGTAAACAAAGAATGGGTCGTGATTGACGCCTCAGAACAGATTCTTGGACGTTTGGCCAGTAAAGTGGCCATTGTGCTAAGAGGCAAACATAAAGCAGGTTACACACCACACGTTGATTGTGGTGATAACGTGATCATTATCAATGCCGAAAAAGTACGATTAACAGGAAACAAATGGAAGTTGAAAGAATACATCCGTCATACGGGTTACCCGGGAGGTCAGCGCACTCAAACAGCCGCGGATCTTTTGAAAAAATTTCCTGAAAGATTAATGGAAAAGGCGGTTAAAGGGATGCTCCCAAAGAACAGCCTTGGAAGTAAACTTTTCACTAATCTGCATGTATTTGTTGGCGCAAATCATGATAAACAAGCACAGCAGCCAAAATTTATTAACCTAGACAATATTAGGTAAGTATTATGGAAATAATTAACACTATTGGCAGAAGAAAAACTGCTGTTGCCCGTGTATATCTTTCTGAAGGAAAAGGAAATATTATCATCAATAAACGGGATCTGAATGAATATTTTCCTGTTGGGACATTGCAATATATTGTACTACAGCCATTGCATCTTTGTGATGTTGCGGGTCAGTACGATATTAAAGTCAATCTTGACGGTGGTGGCTTAACTGGTCAGGCAGAAGCACTTCGCCTCGGTATTTCACGTGCCCTTCTTAAAATCAACGAAGCAGATTATCGTCCAAAACTGAAAGCAGCCGGTTTTCTTACCCGCGATCCACGTGAGGTAGAACGTAAAAAACCAGGCCGTCCAAAAGCGCGCAAACGCTTCCAGTTCTCGAAACGTTAATCTTCAGACTGAAAGAATTTTTAATAAATATTGTTTAGCATCTAAATTACCCGGACTCCAATTAATTTGGACTACCGGGTAATTGACTGAACAGAACGTAAACAAATCATTATTATGCCAAGAACAGAATTTAAACAATTGCTCGACGCGGGTGTGCATTTTGGTCACCTTAAGCGTAAATGGAACCCGGCTATGGCCCCATATATTTTTATGGAGAAGAACGGGATTCACATTATTGACCTGCAAAAAACAATCGTCAAAATTGATGAAGCTGCAGAAGCACTAAAACAAATCTCAAGATCGGGTCGCAAGGTTCTTTTCGTAGCTACGAAAAAACAAGCGAAGTCAATTATTGCAGAGAAAGTCAGTGAAATCAATATGCCTTACGTTGCAGAACGCTGGCCTGGCGGAATGCTTACAAACTTCCCGACTATTCGTAAAGCGGTGAAAAAAATGTCTTCTATCGATAAAATGATAAAAGATACTGCATGGGACAATCTATCAAAACGCGAAAAATTACAGATCACCCGTCAGAGAGCAAAGCTTGAAAAAGTATTGGGATCTATTGTTGATCTTACCCGCCTTCCGGCTGCACTTTTCATCGTTGACGTTTTAAAAGAAAAAATCGCTGTTCGTGAGGCTCAACGCCTGAGTATTCCCATTTTTGCAATGGTTGACACAAATTCAAATCCTGAAGGAATCGATTTTGTAATCCCATCAAATGACGATGCTTCTCAGTCGATCGAATTGATTATCAATACAATGTGTGAGGCAATCAAAGATGGTCTTTCAGATCGTAAAGTTGAGCGTGAAAAAGATGAAACTGACGAGAAACCTTTTGCTGTAAAGAAAAGTGGGCGTAAAGCGGTTGTTAAAATTATTGTAGAAGACGATTTGGAAGAATCTGATGAAGCCGATGATTTAGCCGATGAATCGGTTTCTGATTTATTAATCGATGAAGATCTGCTCGACGATGAAATCACATCTGAAGAAATCGCAGATGATGAAGTTCTCGATGAAGAAGTTATTGATGTAAAGTAGGTTAATATTAAATTGCATAAAAAATTATTGAATAATGAATATTTCTGCTGCTGAAGTTGCAAAGTTGCGTAAAGCAACCGGAGCCGGTATGATGGATTGCAAAAATGCGCTTACTGATGCTGATGGCAATTTTGACCGTGCGATCGAAATCATCCGCGAAAAAGGTAAACTAGTTGCCAGCAAACGCGCCGACAGAGATTCCTCTGAAGGAGTTGTTCTTGCTAAAGTATCTGAAGATAAAAGCTTTGGTGCTGTAATATCTTTAAACAGCGAAACAGATTTCGTTGCTAAAAATGACAATTTCATTGCGCTCACCGAAAAAATTCTTAACCATGCTATTGCCAGCAAATGTGCGACTATTGATGAAGTAAAAGCGCTTGTAATGGATGGCAGAACAATTGGAGAACAAGTACTTGAACAAACAGGTATAATCGGTGAAAAAATCGAATTATCATACTATGCTTGTATTGCGGCAGCGAATGTTGTCCCTTACATTCACCCGGGAAACAAACTTGCGACACTGATTGGATTTAGCAAAATAATTGAATACCAGGCAGGCAGGGATGTTGCAATGCAAATTGCAGCAATGAATCCGGTTGCAGTTGATAATAGTGATGTAGCACCTGAAATTGTTGAGCAGGAGTTGAAAATAGCGAAGGAAAAATTCCGTTTGGAAGGAAAACCTGAAGCAATGCTCGATAAAATCGCTCAGGGAGCATTAAATAAATTCTTCAAAGACAGTACCTTGTTGAATCAGGATTTTGTAAAGGACAGCAAGATTACAATTCGTCAGTACCTTTCAGGAGTTGATAAGGATGTAAAAGTGAACCAATTTATTCGTTTCACTTTGAATGTATAGTACGGTAGTTTTCGTACCAATGTAGAAGAGCCTCCAATTACGGGGCTCTTTTTTTTAGCGAACACAACAATGTTATTTTGTTTAAACTCTTTTTTGAATTAGATTTGTCATGCAAAACAAAAATAATGGTAAAATATAAACGCGTCTTATTGAAGCTTTCCGGCGAATCATTGATGGGCGATCAGCAATACGGAATAGACCCGGTCAGATTATCCGAATATGCGAATCAAATCAAAGAAGCAGTTGAGCTTGGAGTAGAGCTTGGAATTGTAATAGGCGGAGGAAATATCTTCAGGGGAGTAAGCGGCGCATCGAAAGGATTTGACAGGGTAAAAGGTGATCAGATGGGAATGCTGGCTACAGTCATTAATAGCCTCGCATTAAATTCCGCACTAAAGGTCGCTGGCGTTAGATCAAAAGTACTGACCGCCATAATGATGGAGCCGATCGGTGAGTTCTATTCAAAGGAAAAAGCAATGCAAGCACTTGAGAATGGGGAAGTTGTTATATTCTCAGGTGGAACAGGCAATCCCTATTTCACAACCGATACCGGATCATCATTACGTGGAATAGAGATCGAAGCCGATGCAATGCTTAAAGGCACCCGCGTTGATGGCATATATACAGCCGATCCTCTTAAAGATCCAAGTGCTGTAAAATTCGCCGAAATCACTTTCGATGAAATCTATGCAAAGGGATTAAAAATTATGGATCTAACAGCAACCACGATGTGCAAAGAAAACGATTTGCCTATAGTAGTTTTTGATATGGACACACCCGGCAATCTGATCAAAGTTTTAAAAGGTGAACAGATTGGGACGGTTGTACATAACTGAAGCTCTATGATGACCTATGGAAATTTAACCCTTTAAAGGCTGTATTTTATTTTTATTGTACCTTTGTCTTAACAACAAGTTTTTAATTTATTCGCCATATGAACGACGAAATCCAAATGCTGATAGACGAAACCACCGAAAGGATGGTTCATGCTATTGCCCATCTTGATCACGAACTGGCACACATTCGCGCCGGGAAAGCCAACCCCCGTATGATAGAAAGTGTTGTGGTAGATTATTATGGAGTACCTTCCCCAATTATGCAGGTATCCAATGTAAGTACACCTGATGCCAGAACCATTGCCATTCAGCCCTGGGATAAGAAAATGATCCAACCCATTGAACGGGCAATAATCAATTCAAATCTTGGCTTTAACCCCGAAAATAACGGAGAATTTATCCGTATCAATGTTCCCGTTCCCACCGAAGAACGTCGCCGTAATCTCGTTAAGGATGCACACAAAGAAGGTGAAGTTGCCAAAGTAAGCATTCGTTCAACCCGTAAAGATGGTAACGATTATCTTAAAAAGTTGCTGAAGTCAAAAGAGATTTCTGAAGACGAGGAGAAAGAAACTGTCGAGAAAATACAGCTGATCACCGATAAATTTACCAGAAAAGTCGATGAATTAATTGCTGCCAAAGAAAAGGAAATACTCACTGTATAGTATTGATTAATAACTATGAAAAAACTATTTCCGGTCTTATTCCTTATTATCTGCAGCAGTAGTTATGCCCAAACGGTCAAAATTTATTCCCCTGAGGCTAATGTGTCATCCGCAATTAGTGAAGGACTATTAAAGGCCAAAGCTGAAAACAAACATGTTATTCTCCAAGTTGGGGGAAACTGGTGCCCGTGGTGCATTAAGTTTCATAAATTATGTGCAGAGGATGCAGATATCAAACTATTGGAGGACAAAAATTTTATTGCCATTTTGGTGAACTACAGCAAAGAAAACCGTAATCTGGCAGCACTGAAGGAATTGGACTACCCTCAACGGTTTGGATTCCCGGCATTTGTTATCCTTAACGCAAATGGGAAGCGTATTCATACTCAAAATTCTTCCTATCTCGAGGAAGGAGATGGCTATTCGAAAAAGAAAGTGATTGATTTTTTAAAGCAATGGACCCCCGATGCAATTAATCCGGATCATTACACTGTGAAATAGATCCTGTCAATAGTTATCAAAACCATTTCCAAGGCCTGATTTCAATATCGCGTTTAAGGCTGACACGATAAGCAATGTTAAATCTGAGATTTCCGGTTTGCCATTGAATGGAGGTCTGTTTAACGGGAGTTGGTGTCAGATACTGAAAATTAGCAAGCGATAGTCCTACAAAAAGTCTGTCAAAATGGTAGCCCATCCCTAATTTTTTATTAAAACTTCACTAAACAAACTGGCAAAAACGATCAAAACTATCAATAAACCTATGCTCTTTAGTGGCATAATCCAGACTTAGAACAGAAAAGAAACTTTTGTATTGAAAAAAAGAGGGCTAAACCCTCTTTTTCACCTTTATTATTTTTTAATTAATAACCATAAATCGCCGTATTCCGGAAATTTCTGACGGATCTCACTGACCCTTGCACGAGCAGTAGTCTCATCATCATAACTGTTCACACTTACCCGGTATAAATTCGCCTTATTAACAAGTATTCCTGGAAAGAAATTCTTGGCCATCAATTGTTTTTTGAATTTTTGAGCATTTTCGTAAACTCCAAAACTACCAAGTATAATATAAAATCTTTTTGATCCCAAATCACTTGCTTCACCCTTTGCAGCTTGTATCCACTCCTCTTTCGATGTAACAGAAGAAGCAGGAGAAGCAGCACTAGCAGAAGATTTTACAACAGCCTCAGATTTTACAGGTTCTGGCTTCGGTGCAATTTTTTGAGTTTTGCAACCAATTGCTGTAAGAATAATCAGAAGAAGAACAAGATTCAGAACTTTCATATTATTGATTTTTGTTAATTTGATTCAGCGAAGATATAAAAAAAAAATTAATATTTGAAAATATCAAATTGAATTCTTAAATTTACCTCCATAATCGGATAAATTACATTTACCGGAGGCGGTTGGTATTTAACTCAAACAAGAACATAACATAATCAATTATGAAAAATCAAAAATATCCTCTGATCTTCATTGTCGAAGACAACTCCGTCTATAATAAGCTAATTGTAAATCATTTACGTTCACATAAATTAATCCGCACTGAAAGCTTCTTAAGCGGAGAAGAGTGCTTAAAAAACATTCATCGCAGACCGGACATCATCATTCAGGATTATCTGCTCGATGGGATTAACGGCATTGACGTATTAAAAGCGACCAGGAAAAAATATCCGGATACAGAATTTATCTTTTTATCTGGACAAGATAATATTGAGATTGCCATTAATTCGATGAAATTCGGAGCCTATGATTATATTGTTAAAGATCAGCATGCTTTAGTAAAACTTACCGATAAAATTAACAAGATCATGAACAGTCATGAGGTAGTTAATAGTAACAAACGGTTCAAGCTGGGGATCACGCTATTTTTTATAGCGCTGGCTGTTATCATTTTAATTCTTGCCAGTCTTACCATTTTCTTCCCAACCATCTTTTCAGGAAATTGATGTTTTGTCATCTTGCGGTGTGAACGGAAGCTCCTTTTTTTACTACAGGAATAACTTCCGAAGGTTTTAATATCCGTGAATACTCCAATGGCTTTTGAAACAGTGCCAAGACACTTTTAACCTCTTTGTCGCTTCCGAGAGCTGCAATAATAGCTCCCTTTTGGTAATAATAACGTGACACAATCTCGTCTTTTAAAAGATCGCGGATCTCTTCTCCCGACTTCTCAAGGTCTTGATTCAGATTGAGGGTTAAACCTTTTTCAAGCGCTTCAAATTCAATTTTTGCTCCTTCAAAGTAACGTTCTCTCTTTGCAGTTTCAATCAGGTTTTTTAATGTTAGTTCACTTCTGGATTCGTAAGAGAACTTTTTATCTGTCAAAAACTTGTGAAATTCATTATAAATTTCATCACTTATCACAAATTGATCAGGTGGTGCAATTGTTTTGTGAGTTCTGGCAAATTCAGTGGCAAAATCAAATACCATAAAATCCTGTACCAGCTTATAGGCTAGCGCACTTAACGTATCCTGAACAACCCGTACATCAGGAGTTACTCCCCCTCCGTCTTTAACAACTCTTCCATTTTTTGTTTTAAACTCGGTTATCAAAGAATCCGGAATATTTCCGACGCTCCCGTCTGTATTCCGATGCGAATAATCGAGCGCCTGAATACATCTCCCACTTGGAATATAGTATTTAGCTGTTGTAACTTTGAGTTTCGTGTTATAACTTAGGTCTCTTGTGGTTTGAACAAGACCTTTACCAAAGGTCCGATTTCCCATTATCACAGCCCGGTCAAGATCCTGAAGTGCTCCGGCCACAATTTCGGATGCCGAAGCAGAGCCGCTGTTTACCAAAATAATTAAAGGCATAACTGAATCAACCGGCTGCTCCATAGCCCTGTAGGTCTTATCCCATTGCAGAACTTTTCCTTTCGTGCTGACAATCTCTTGTCCATGATTGACAAAAAGATTAGTTACTTTAACGGCTTCACCGAGTAACCCTCCCGGATTGGAGCGAAGATCCAAAACCAAAGCTGAGGCACCTTTTTTATCTCTAAGATCGACGATGGCATTTCGTACGCCTTCGGCACATCCATCGGTAAAACTCGAAAGACGCACATAACCCGTTTTGCTGTCAATCATCCCATAATAAGTTACAGGATCAATCTGAATCTCTTCGCGAACGATATCTTTAGTGAACGGCTTTGTTTCGCCTGGTCTTTGAATTTTTACTTTAACAGCTTTTTTGGCCGGGCCCTTCAATATTTCCGACACATCGGAGACCACCATTTTATCGACGGATTTACCATCAACTTCAAGAAAAATATCACCTGCGCGCAGTCCGTTCAATTGAGCGGGAAATCCCTCATAGGGCTCAGCAACAATAATCTGACCTCCGCGTTTACTGATCATGGCTCCAATACCGGCATAGTCGCCGGTAGTCATGAACTTAAAATCATCCATTTCCGATTCGGGAATAAACACGGTATATGGATCAAGTGTTTCGAGCATGTCATCGATCCCCTTTTTAATCAGCTTTTCCGGTTTTACCTCATCAACATAAAAAAGGTTCAGCTCCCGAACAAGGGTGTAAAATATATCGAGATTTTTAGAAATCTCAAAATTTTTCTGATCGCTTTTGAATCCCCAGAAAGAAAGTCCGAGAATAATCACCACCGATACGGCAAGCGCCGACTTTAATATTTTATTGCTCATTTTAGTAGTACCTCTTTGTTAATTGTCAATCTTTGTTTCCTGCAATATTTTTGCAAAAGTAATCATTCACGAGTTAATTCGTTATCATTTCAATGCAGTTACAGTTCTTTAACCTTTCCAGTACCTGTCAAAGAAATCAGCTTCCTAAAACAGACAACAACTGAATATAAGGAAGAGTTGCGACGATTCGATCTTTTTAGCGTATTTTTAACGCATAAAAATTTGTCGTTTTGAGTAAAGGGTTCGTAATTCGGTCAACAGGAAGTTGGTATTCGGTAAAAACGGATACAGGTGAGGTTATTGATTGCCGCATTAAGGGAAAGCTTCGGATGAAAGAGATACGCACGACTAATCCTGTGGCAGTTGGCGACAGCGTTGAATTTGAACTGCAGCACGATGAGACAACAAAAGAGGGAGTAACCGGAATTATCTTTGCCATAGATCCCCGAAAAAATTACATCATCCGAAAAGCCTCCAACTTATCGAGAGAGAGCCAGATTATTGCCGCCAATATCGATCAGGCATTTATTGTTGTGACAGTAAATTATCCTGTTACCCTTCCTGGGTTCATCGACCGTTACTTGATTTCAGCAATGGCATACAGGATTCCGGCTTGTCTGGTTTTTAATAAGCTGGATTTATACAACGCCAAAGATTACGAAAAACTCGAAGAGTACCTGCAAACTTACGAATCAATAGGATATAAATGTTTTCAGGTCTCAGCTGAGAAAAATTTTAATATTGATATTTTACAAGCAGAATTAAAAGGAAAAATAAGTCTTTTTTCGGGTCTGTCAGGCGTTGGGAAATCGTCTATTCTTAATAGGATTGACCCTGATCTGAAACTAAAAACCGGAGCAATTTCAGATCATCATCAACAGGGCAAGCACACCACGACCTTTGCAGAAATGTTTGAAATAACAGAAGGGGCTTATATTATTGATACTCCTGGGATAAGAGGTTTTGGAGTGATTGATATGGCCAAGGAAGAGATCGCTCACTATTTCCCGGAAATGTTTGAATTGCTCAATCAATGCCGCTTTTTCAATTGTACTCACACCCATGAACCGGGCTGCGCGGTAAAAGCAGCAGCTGATAAGGGAGCCATACCCGCTTCAAGATACGAATCGTACCTGTCGCTGATCAGCGAGGACAATTCCAAATACCGGAGCTAAAAAATCAAATTTTCATCAATTCCAATCATACAGGAATAAAGTTATGTGTTAATCTGATTTTGCAAGATCTGCTCCCTTTCGGCATATAATCTTGTTTTTCATGATATAATACATATAAATTTATGACAAACATCATTAGCCGTTTTAGTGATATCTCTTTGCTTTGTGCTTGGATTTTCGTCATAAAAAAGATAATATTGTGTTTTCTTTTTTATAGCATTTTTATTAAAGAATTCACATAAGGTTTTATTTTATGCATGTAATTGTATGTGTCAAAATGGTTCCGGATACTACTCAGGTAAGCATTAATCCGGAAACCAATACTCTTGTCCGTGAGGGAGTTCCATTTATAACGAATCCCTATGATACGAATGCCATTGAAGAAGGAATCCGGTTTAAAGACAGGTATGGTGCGTATGTTACAGTCATATCTATGGGACCTCCCTCTGCGGCCATAGTCCTTAGAAAAGCAATATCAATAGGCGCTGACGAAGGGATTCTGCTGAGCGACCGTGTATTTGGCGGAGCGGATACTTTAGCGACCAGTATGGTCTTGAGTGCTGCCATAAACAAAATCAATATTACCAGGCCGGTTGATATAATCCTGTGCGGGAAACAGACTATTGACGGCGATACGGCTCAGGTAGGCCCTGGAATAGCTCAACGCATGAATATCACTCAGCTGACACTGGTAAACGAAGTATTGTCGGTTGACGAGGTAAATAAAACAATCAAAGTAAAACGCAAGCTTGAAGGCTATCAGGAGATAGTAGAATCTACACTGCCAACGATGATAACCGTAGAGCGCGAAATAAATACGCCCCGTTATCCAACTGTACCGGGAAGGTTCAGCGCCGATGAAGCTTTGATACAGACATGGAGTAACGACGTGCTAAAATTGAATACGGCAGAAATCGGACTTTCCGGATCACCTACTCAGGTGAGGAGAATATTTGCACCCGAAAGGGAGAAAGGCGAAGTCGTGATGGGAGAAGGCGAACAACAGCCTCATGCTATAAAGATGATCTTCGACAAATTAATTGAAAAAAGTTTTCTTGAACTGGAATAATCGTTAATCACAATTATATGGCACAAATCCCCAAAAGACCCAAAGGTATAATTCGGCTAACAGACGGCAAATGCATTGCTTGCGGAGCAAGATGTCAGTCTGTTTGCCCGGTGGATGCCATCGAGATGAACGATAATGGCGAACCGATCATTGATACTCAGATATGCACCGTATGTCGGAAATGCGTTAAAGAGTGCCCTTCAGATGCTATTGAAAATTACCTCACTCCTGAGGAACAAGAGCAGATGTCAATTTTCGAAGTCTGGAAGGCTTCGGTTGGAAAACATAGCGCATCCGCGTCTAAAGAAACGGCAGAGCCAGTCATAAAAAAACCACAGGATGCGGCTATCTCTGAATGGAAAGGTGTCTGGGTCTTTATCGAACAGGTCAATGGTAAGGCGCACGATGTGGCCTGGGAACTTCTTGCGAAAGGGAAAATACTTGCTGGTGATTTGGATGTTGAACTTGCTGCTTTCGTTATAGGCGATAATATCAAACATCTGGCCGATGAAGCTTTCGGTTATGGTGCTGATAAAGTATATGTTATTGATCATCCTACCCTTAAATTTTACAGAACCGATCCCTATCTGAAAGCCACAGTTCATGTGGTGAGTAAATATAAACCTGAGATCGTTCTGATGGGAGCAACCGGTTTAGGCCGGGATCTGGCCGGAGCTGTCGCTACAAGTTTAAAAACCGGATTAACGGCAGACTGCACCGGACTAACCATCGACAAGGAAAGAAGGCTGCTCGAACAGACACGGCCTGCCTTTGGGGGTAACATCATGGCTACTATTTTAACGGAAACCAAAAGACCACAAATGGCATCCGTACGGCCTCATGTGATGCCAAAATCAGAATTTATTAAGGATCGCAAGGGAGAGGTCATTTTCGAACCGTTTTCCTTAGAAGAAAGTGATATCCACACTAAAGTGCTCGAAATCATTTCGTCAGTCAACAAAGGACAGGTAAATATAACGGGATCAAGGGTTCTCATTTCAGGTGGCAGAGGGATGACCAGTAAAGAAAGTTTCAAACTACTTGAAGAACTTGCAGAAGTTGTTGGAGGCGTGGTTTCCGGCTCGCGGTCTGCAGTTGATAATGGATGGATTGAACAGCCTCGTCAGGTAGGCCAAACGGGAAAAACCGTTCATCCAAAATTGTACATAGCCTGTGGAATCTCGGGGGCAATTCAGCATCTGGTTGGCATGCAGGATTCAGAATTTATAATCGCCATCAACAAGGATAAAACAGCGCCCATTTTTAACGTTGCCCATCTTGGAATCGTTGGGGATGTATTTGAGATTATCCCGGCGATCATCAAAAAAATCAAGGAATCGAACGCCAAAATAGTTCAATAATTTTAACCACTAACAATCAAGTCTTATGACTGGTATAGAGCGTATTATATTTTCAATCATAGTTATCACAGCCGTATTGTTCTTTTTAAAGAATGTATTCCGGCTGTTCGCGCTTATCTGTCTGGGAAAGTGGGAAAATCGTTTCGACCGACTGTGGTCACGCCTTGTTGATCTCTTAAAATTTGGGTTTGGACAAAAGCGGGTTGTTGCAAAAACATTTGGCATCGTCCACTTTTTTATCTTCTGGAGTTTCATGACGCTGGTTATTGTTTACGTAGAGTTTCTCATCGGCGGGATGTTTCCAAAATTCAATCTCGGGTTTCTGGGAGACACGCCTTATGGAATTATTCTTTTGCTGGCAGACGTTATGTCGCTGGTTGCCATCGTCAGCATCGCAACTGCTTTGATCAGAAGAATATTTTTCCGTCCAAAATCAATTTCAGCTAATTTTGAGGCATTTTTTATCCCTTCGCTTATCGCGATTCTGATGATCGCCTATTTCACATCAAACACCTGCGAAGCTAGTTTGGGTAATCTGAAAATGCTGGCCTGGTTGCCCGTGACATCGCGACTTTCATTTATATGGGCAGGAATGGATCCCTTCACAGTTCATGTGATTTCTCACTCGGCCTGGTGGATACACGCTTTGGTTTTACTCTTCTTTTTGAATTATCTGCCTTTCAGTAAGCACTTGCATATTTTGGCGGCCTTGCCTAATATTTTCTTTAAAAGTGACAAACTCGTTTCTACGGTTCCTCCCATGACGTTCAAAAAAGGGGAAGATTTTGGAATCTCAAAAGTGGTTCAATTTACCTGGAAAGATATTCTTGATTTCATGGCTTGCACCGAGTGTGGCAGATGCGAGGATGTATGTCCCGCTTCTCAAACCGGTAAGGTTCTGAATCCGAAAGATATTATACATGAATGCAAACTCAATATTTTTGAAAACGGAGATGCTATCCGCGCATCCCGGCCTGGCGATATGCTTGCTTCCGCTCCTGCAAATGTCAAGATGAAAATACCTTTGATCAATGGAAGCGAACTAAGCATTTCAAAAGAAGCACTCTGGAGTTGTACGACTTGCGGAGCCTGTATGCAGGCCTGCCCTGTGTTCATCGAACACGCACCCAAAATTGTGCAGATGCGCCAACACCTGGTAATGGAAGAATCTGATTTTCCGCATGAGCTTATTTCGTTCTTTGAAGCGTCCGAACAGCGCTTTAACCCATGGGGTATTGCACCAACCGACAGGATTAAATGGGCAGTTGATATTAAAGTTCCATTATTATCTGAAGTTAAAAGTGCAGAATATTTATTTTTTACCGGTTGTGCAGGGTCTTTCGATTCAAGATCACGCAAATCGACTGTTGCATTTGCGAAAATATTAAATCAATCCGGTATTTCCTGGGCATCTCTTGGGAACGAGGAAAAATGCTGTGGAGATTCACAACGCAGACTGGGAAACGAATATATTTTTAATAAATTGGCATTGGATAACATTGCCACCTTTAAAAAATATGGTGTTAAGAAAATTGTCACTCAATGTGCACATTGCTTCTCTACCC
>JBAXOA010000096.1:0-16814 GCA_037133495.1 Mariniphaga sp.
CATCATTCTTTACTTTACCAAAACCGCCAATTCTACGATAAGGATAATGAATGAGTGTCGAGAAAGATTTCATGGTGCCAGACAATGGCATCGTATGATGTACAAAAGGAAACGAAATTGGCGTATTCGGCATTTTAGGGCCATAAGCCGTTTTGCTGACAAATAAATAATCGCCGACCATCATCGATTTTTCCATCGAAGAGGTGGGAATAGTGTAGGCTTCAATAAAAAACATACGAATAAAAGATGCTGCAATAACGGCAAAAATAATGGCATCAATCCATTCAACAGTCTTTGTCTGCCTGCCTTCCGGCGGATTTTTCTTTTTCCAGAAAGCCCAATGAACTTTTCCGGTAATATAGCTGTCAAATATGATCACCAGACCAATTAACCACCAAAAATTACTCACCCAGATAACCCAAAGAAAATAAAGTCCGCCGATAAGGCCAAACTTAAACCATTTGTTTTCCAATAAATTATTCATCCTGATTCTATTTGTTTTTTAAAATTTCAGAAGGTCTGTCATCGATAAAATACCCTTGCGGCCGAAGCAAAATTCGGCTGCAAGAACAGCTCCTAAGGCAAATCCTTTTCTGCTGTAAGCACTGTGGGTTATCTCGATGAAATCTACCTCAGAGTTATAATTAATAGTATGTATTCCAGGAACAACACCTTCCCGTATAGGTTTGATATATAGCTCGCTATCTAATTTTTCCTTGTCGATGGTCCATTTGGTTTTTGTTCCGCTTAATGCAATAATGTCATCTGCCAATGTGATTGCTGTACCACTTGGCGCATCAAGTTTTTGAGTGTGGTGAACCTCTGTCATTGAAACATCATATTGAGGGAAATCTTTCATCATTTTTGCAAGGAATTTATTCATTGCAAAAAAAATGTTAACACCCAGACTGAAATTTGATGCGTAAAAAAAACAGCCGTTTTTTTCAGAACAAGCACTTTCAACTTCGGATTTCCGATCGAGCCATCCTGTGGTGCCGCTTACAACAGCTACCCCGGCTTCAAAACATTGAAGGTAATTCTTGACTGCCGTTGCCGGTGAAGTAAATTCGATGGCAACATCGGCTTTGGAAAGGTTATCAATCGTAAGATCTTTCTGATTATCAATATCAATCGTCAGCACTACTGAGTGCCCGCGACTTATTGCAATCTGTTCAATCTCTTTCCCCATTTTTCCGTAACCAATCAATGCAATCTTCATATTTGTCTCTTCGGTATTCGTTTTTATCACTATAACAGAACGACAAAGATAAGATTATTGATTGAACTAATTCTATTAATTGTTGACCGTAAACTGATGAATTCTGCAGACATTGCCCTTACTTGCAGGATTTCTGTCCTTAGATACTCTTAAAATAAGATTGTGTTTGCCGGCCTTAAGTTCATCTTCAAGGATAATCAGCCAGGGCAGATGCAACTGGGTACTCCATTGTGTAAACTGATCAACAGCCTTGAAATCAGACTGATCAATGCTATATTCCAATATGCCTGCATCGGGTCCGGAGGTAATCAGAAGTCCAATGGCCTTTCCCGAAAACTTAAGCATAAGCTCAGCCCCCGGTTTTGCGGCCTCAAGTATCGGATCATTCACAAATCCTTGTCTGGTCGAAATATGATCATTTGGATTCCATGTTGTAATGTTTTTCCAGTCTTTTCCTAATTTTGCATGATTCAATGGTTCAAAATGACCGTTTATGTAAGAAAATTGATCTAATGTGTTATTGGGTAATTGTTTAGGGGTTTGTAACTCCGGCGCAGGGTTCTTCCACGATGATTCGAAGAAATATTTAAGCGTTCTGAAATAGATAGCCTGACCAAAAGGCGAGGGGTGCAGATTTTTGAAATCATCCCGCCAGGTAAATTCACCATTTAAGATTCTGTCGTTGACCTCTTTGGCGAAGTTAATAGACGGAATGCCGTAATATTCAGCTACTTTCTCGTGTTGCACAATCACTTCAGGTATTTTCCCGTTATTGTAATCCGTCATTTTATCCTGATCTACAAAGTGAAGCATCACAATATTCATATTAGGATTGGATTGTAAAGCATGATTGATAATGCCTTCCATACCCCTGATTTGCTGATTCGGTGTACATCCGTTGGTTGCATCATTTACCGCAGCTTCCTCAAAAAGCAAATCAATTTTTCCTTTCTCCAAAACATCTTGTACCAATCTCATCGATCCCGGTACTGATCCCGTTGAAGGAATTCCGGCATTGATAAATTCAAATTTGACCGATGGGAAGCGTTGCTGCAAATATTCGCAAACCAAAACGCGCCATCCCGAACCAAAAGTAATGGATCCACCTAAAAATGCGACCCGTCCTGTCTTTTCTTTTTCAAATTTGACCCGGCAGTTATCGAAGTTACCACGAAAATTGACTGCCATTTTTGATTCGGCAGGCAAAGGTTTCTCCACCAATTCCGGAGCAGTATGTAAAAGTATAAACTGAACGATAGGAGCGGGGTCTTTCAGACTATGCGGATGATGACCAATTCCCTCTTTCACAATTATTTTGATCTCACCTCCGGCTTCTTTGTATGTTTTTTCCAGTAAATAGGTATTCTCTTCAATCGGAACAACATCATCTGAAGCGCCACAGACATGTAAAACGGGTACGTGAGCCTCAGCCAATTTTCGGGCATTATAGATTGGCATTCCTTTAAAATCTTTGATAGTTTCTTCAGTAAGATTATATTTTTCAAGGTGCTGCTGCCAGTCCGCAGGTGAGCCAAGCCCTTTCCCTTTGCCTCCCGGCCAGCTTCTCATATCGCAAACCGGAGCGTCAGCATAGATACAGGCAACTTTTTCGACATTTTCGGATCCCCAATTATAAACATAAAGACCTCCCCGGCTGAAACCTTCCAATACAGTTTTCGAATTAAGTTGATATTCTTTAATCAGAAAATCGTAAAAATGATTCCATAATAAAACTGCCTGCTGATTTCCACATTCAGCATCTGCATCAATAAATACAACATGAAATCCTTTTTCAAGCAAAGCAACTTCTGTCTGGGGCTCGTGCCCCCAGAAGCGAGCCCTCCAGATCCAATTTCGCCCGTTTTCGGCTGTTTTGGGAAAAACAATTTTAGCATTATGTCCTTCGAATTTAAAATTCAGGCATTTAAAGCCATGATAATCAATTTCTTGAGCATCACAAAAAAGAGAGATTTGGAGGATTAAAAAAAACAAAAATGCTTTTTTTATAAGCTGGTTGGCCATAACGCGCTATAGATTAGTGGATTTATTTAAATAATTTATCCAGACCAAACTTTTTAATGGCCTCCTGAATGGTCGAGCCCGCTTTCTTTTTAAACTCAGCCTCTACCAATTTTTTTGCCTCTGTGAGATCAACTTTCACATCAGGTTTGTCAAATGTCCCGCCCAGATTGATCCCAATTGGATATTTTGAAATGTTTTCGGCTCCGGGTACGAAACCTATGTACTTGGTAACTTCTTCACTTATGTCAGCTTTATTGACCTTGAAATCAATGCGGTAATCGATATTTTTTGTTACCGACTGCCTGCCTGCAATTGTAACATCCTGACCTGCAATCTTGGTATTAAAGGGTGCAATAATCAATCCTCCGCCCACAATTCTAAAGTTAGTCGTGAAATCATTGACTTTTACCTGCTTGAACAGATCTTTTCTGAAATACTTTCCGATCTCATCAAACAATCCTGTTTCGGCCAGTTGAATATTTTTGGCCGCCAAGACTCCATCACCGTTCAGGGTTGAAAAAACAGGAGAATAATCGTTTCCAAGTTTCCCTTTTAGTGTCAGACCACTGCTAAAAGCGCCTGTGCTCCCGGCTGCAAGAGGAAGAAAGTGCCTGATTGTACTGATTGACTGATAGGCAGTTGGCAGGTCGAAATCTTTGATGTCCATCTTGAAATCGAAATCAGGAAGTTCACTTTTGGGAGTAAAATAGCTGCCTGAAACCAACAGCTTACCGCTGAGCATTTTCATATTTAACCCTTCCAAAATCACTTTGCGTTCCTTAATTCCCATCTTACCGGTAATTTCTGTGATATTCATCTTGTCGTACAGCGCTTTTTGAACTGTCGATTGCAACGTGAAATTGATATTGTCGGGAACTTCAAAAGGATGACCGGTTGCGAGCGTATCTTTAGCGGTTGAATTAGGAATCAATTGATTGATATTTATATAGCTGGAGTTAACCGACAATATTCCGTTCAGCACCCCTTTTTTAAGGATATAAGCCCAGTAATTTGTTAATGAGCCGTTGGCTGTAAAATTGCTCTCTCCCATGTTTCCAGACAGATTATTTAATGCAATTGATTTGGGGCTGAACCGAATGTCAGCGGTTCTAATTTCAACCTTTTGAGTCAATTCCTTTGATGCAAACATAAAGTCTTTCAATGAGATCGTCCCATCCGTTCTGAAATTTTCGTATTGCTCTTTTTCTATTGCGGAATATTGACCGGCAAATTCGACTGACGCATCAATGATGCCTTTCAGATCGATGGCATCCATTGGAATGGCCTGTTTTAGCGACGCAAAATCAATCCGTCCTTTAATGTTTCCTTTCAACATTGGGTCACTAACGGGAGTGGCTATGTGCAATGTTGCGGAAATCGGATTCCCGGCTATTGAGGCATTGAATTTTTCAAGATCGATTTTGGTGAGATCTAATGGCCCCTGTGGCTTGGAGATGTTGGCGGTCAGCTCTATTTTTTCAATCTCTTTTGGCAATTCAGGATATTTGAGTCTGCCTCCATCGATTTTCAGATCTACCCCGAAAGCCGGAAATGTAGTATCGGAATAAATTCCCTTTACAAAACCATTGAAAGCAATTTCCCCTTTTGCCTCAATGCCTTTAAGATTTTTCTGGTATTGGGCTGGAATAAAACCAAGCAAATCAGTCAAAGAAGAAGCGGGAGATTTATAGGTGATATCAAAATTGTAATCTTTCTTTCCCAGAACGAATGTTCCTTGCACTTCAAGCGGTAATTGATTAATGCGTAATTCGTTCTGAAGAAATGTGAATGACATTTTATCGAAATCGGATTGTAATCCGCCTTTAAGTGTCGCTTTGAAATTTGAGGCAACCCTCGATCCATTGTATTCAAAATTTATACTGTCGGCTTCGCCGGTAATATTAAGCCGGCTGTTGTTGCCTGTCATGGCACCCGAAAGGTCGAAAGTGCCGTTCCGAAGCGAAAAAAGCATTGGTGCAGTCTCGTCTAAGAAAGTAAGTGAAGCATTTCTGATTTGGATTTTTTTCAAATTGATTTGTGTGCTCTTTTGATCAGTGTTATCAGCCTGGCCCGCCTTCTTTCCGGTAATATCCCAGTTTGATTTTCCGGCCTTATTCACAACCAGATTAATTTGGGGATGGTCGAGCCTGATCGAAGTGATACTGAAACCATCGCTTTTCCATAATCCCGAAAGATTAACAGAAGTTGAAACGCTTTCGACCGATAGCAGCCGGATATTTTCAAATTCGTTAATCCCTGTTACGGAAAGTTGCTTCAATTGAATGTTGAGTTGTGGAAAACTTCGGAAAAGTGATAATCCGACTTCAGAAAAATCAACTTTAGCCAGAAGTGATTCATTCGCTGCAATCTTCACTTTTTGCACAATTGTGTCTTTGAACAAGAGCGGAATCACGCCCATTGCGCCAATCAAAAGGCTGATAAATATACAGGACAGTACTAATATTTTTTTCATCATCTTTTTAAATGTTTACTTTTTTGAGCAATTCGAGCCGAAGCATATTGAGGGCGGTCTGGCTCGAACGAATGATATTTCTTTCACGGTTATTTCCAAAACTATAAACTTTCGAAATAACTGAATCGGGACCTGCTGCGGCGATCCACACTGTTCCCACCGGCTTTTCAGCAGTTCCGCCATCGGGACCGGCTATTCCAGAAGTGGCAACCGCATAATCAGTACCAAGAACTCTGCGTGCTGCCACCGCCATGGCTTCGACTACTTCCTTGCTTACCGCCCCCTTTTCAAAAATAACAGATCGGTCAATACCAAGAAGATTCTCCTTCATCTCATTTGAGTAGGCAATGATTCCTCCCTTGAAATAGGCAGAACTTCCGGGATTTGACGTGAAAAGATGCCCGATGTATCCGCCTGTACAACTTTCCGCTACACCCACTGATTTCTTTTGTCCGATTAATATTTTGCCAATACTCCCGGCCATGGTTTCTTCTCCGTAACCATAAATCGAATCGGGTATAAGCTCCCTGAGGGCTTTTATTTTTTCTTCCAGCAGATGATGCAGGTATTCCTTATCCTCTCCTCGTGCTGAGAGCCGTAATCTTACATTCAGAGGACTGGGCAGATAAGCCAGACTGATACAGTCGGGAAGATGATCTTCCCATTCCGCAATTTTCTCCGCAAGCATCGATTCAGGTAATCCTTGGGTTAAGATGGTACGGTGAATAATAGTATTAGTATTGAACAATTTTCGAATTCTTGGAAGTACTTCATGTTCCATCAGGTACTTCATTTCAAATGGAACTCCCGGCATAAAAACAAAGATGGTGCCATTATGATTAAACCAAAGTCCGGGGGCAGTGCCCAGTTCATTATGAAGCACAGTGGCGGCAGCAGGAACAAGTGCCTGTTCACGGTTCAGCGAATTGATTGTTATACCCCGTGGAGCGAGTAGTTGAATGATGTGCTCTAATACATCCTTATCTTCAATTAGTTGAGTGTCGAAATAAGAGCACAAAGCTGATTTTGTACGATCATCCCTGGTTGGGCCCAAACCTCCGGTCACCAGTACGATAGAGGCATGAGAGGCTGATTCCTTTAATGTCGCCAGAATATGGCCGGGCTGGTCAGAGATGCTGGTAATTTCTCTGATGTTAATCCCTTCGTCATTCAGATGGCGTGCCATCCATGCCGAATTGGTATCCACAATCTGACCAATTAGAATTTCGTCACCTATTGTAATTAAATCTGCTTCCATATTCAAATGCTTGTCCGGCGTAAAATTAGTGAAGTTTTATTCTTAATGTGATTTGTTTTTTGTATATTTGACTACCCTAAATACTTTAAATATGACCGTACGGAAACCAAAACCGTCTTCATTACCTTCAGCTGAAGCTCCATCAGGCAACGGAAATCGGGTTTCAGCTAAAAATCTTCTTCGCTCAAAGGCTGAAGTATTATTGCCGCTTGGTAAAAATAAATTGAGTACTCAGCTTTCAGAGAGCGAATCTCTTAAACTTATGCATGAATTGCAAGTGCATCAAGTAGAATTGGAGATGCAGAATGATGAACTGGCGAACTCCAGAGCAATAGCATTGAATTACAGCGAATTATACGATTTTGCACCCTCTGGTTATTTTACACTTTCAAGAGAGGCTGAAATTATAGACTTAAATTTTTCAGCCGCTAAGATTCTGGACAAACATCGGTCCCAATTAATAAACAACAGATTCGATTTTTTTATTTCAATTGGTATCCGGTCCATCTTCAAGAGATTCCTGGAAGAGTTATTTAGTGGAAAAGAGAAAGCAAATTGTGAGATAAGTTTATTGGTTTCCGGTAGCTCTGCTATTGACGTTTACCTCACCGGCATTGCAGCTCAAAATAAAGATAAATGTTTTATATCTGCATTCGACATTACCGAGCATAATAAATCGATGATGGAAATTGCAAAATTAAATAGTGAACTCCTCCGGCAAAATGAGGAGAAGGCAAGACGTGAAGAAGAACTTAAAATTAAAAACCAGGAACTTCAGGCAGCTAATGCAGAGAAGGATAAATTTTTCTCTATCATCGCTCATGATTTGAGAGGGCCTTTCAGTGGTTTTTTAGGATTAACCGAATTAATGGCCGAAGGTTTACCAGGATTTTCATCCGATGAGATTCAGCAAATGGCATTTTTAATGAAAAAATCTGCTGCTAATATTTATCATTTGCTTGGTAATCTTTTAGAATGGTCACGATTGCAGCGTGGTTTGATCAATATTATTCCTTCCTCTTTTTTCTTGCGACAGAAAATTGCTGAAAGTTTGATTCTCGTTATAGATGCAGCCAGCAAAAAACGAATTACGGTAAATTATGAAATTAGTGATGATCTGATTGCTTATGCGGATGAAAATATGCTTGAGGGTACCGTCCGTAATTTAGCGATGAATGCCGTAAAGTTCACTTACACCGGAGGGCGCATTACTGTTTCTGCAAAATCAATAGCCCATAATGTGATAGAAATATCAGTCAGGGATACGGGTATTGGGATGAACAAAAATATGATCGCGAATCTTTTCAATCTTAATGTCAATACAAAACGCGAAGGTACTGAAGGAGAATACAGTACCGGAATGGGATTAATTCTCTGTAAAGATTTTATCAAAATGAACGGAGGCGAATTATGGGTGGAGAGCGAAGAAGGTAAGGGCACTACATTTTATTTTACGGTACCTTCAAAACTTACCAATTAACAATTATAGTTTCCCGCCAATTCTGGGTTTGTTGCCAAACAATTATACGGTTTTTATTGAGATCTGAATTTTAAAAATTCAAAAAAATAATGCAACTATCTGATAATCAGATAGTTGCATTATTTTAAGTCGTATCCGAATGGATAAAGCGCCAGCCGCATTAATTTAAAATGCTGTAAGCCAAATGGTATGCCAATAATGGTAATACAAAGCAATAATCCAAAAATCAGCTCAGCTAACGCGATCCATAAACCGGCAAAGATGATCCAGATCAGGTTAAGGACAAAAGAAATTACAGGAATCGAACCACCTGTGGAAACGATATTTCGCCCAAAGGGTGCCAGGTGAGCCAGGCCGATTTTCATGGCCTGCAATCCCCAGGGAATTCCGATAATAGTCAGACACAATAAAAATCCTCCCCACAGATATCCCAGACAGGTTAATAAACCGCCAAAAATCAACCAGATCACATTCCCTATTAATCGCATCGCATCAATTTTTAAATTTTCCGCTGTTCCTGATGCAAGTTACAATTTTTTCGGGAATCTTTTACCCGGAATGTTCATTTAGACTAATCACTGATCATTATTAATTGTCCATTATTAATTGACCATTGATCATTATTTTTGCTTCCCTTCAATCCAGCTGGTGATTTTTTCGGAGTCCGGTTTTTCCCTCGGCGCTGCAAAGCTGACAACATTGCCTTTTTCATCGATCATAAATTTTTGAAAATTCCATTGCACCTCCGCATCAACAACGCCATTCAGTGATTTTGATGTCAGCCATTTGTACAAAGGATCAATATCGTCGCCCTTAACGGATATTTTTGACATCATTGGAAAGGTGACACTGTGTTTTATGGTACAGAATTCTTTGATTTCCGCATTTGTTCCGGGTTCCTGGCCCATGAAATTGTTGGCAGGAAAACCAATAATTACGAAGTTGCGGTCTTTGTAGGTGTCGTACAGCTTCTGAAGTGTGTCATACTGGGGTGTCAGGCCACATTTTGAAGCTGTATTAACTACAAGAACTTTTTTTCCCTTTAAGGAGGAGAGGTCGAAAGCCTTACCATCAATTGTGGTGGCTTTAAAATCGTAAAGTGTCTTAGGCTGAGCCATTGCACCTAAAACAATCAACATCAATAAATTTAAAAAAAATAATTTTCTCATATAAATCTGTTTTAACTGTTTGAAATTAACTGCTTAATCAATAATCATTAACGAATATACTTCCAAAATGTTTTAAATATTATTCCTTCGTTGATAACTTCTTTACGCTACCGGTTGATAGGTTTTTAAAAAAACCTATATTTGGCTTTCAAATACCCCTGGTGAATTCTATGGAAAACTACGTTGTCTCAGCACGAAAATATCGCCCCGATACCTTCTCTTCGGTTGTCGGTCAGCCTTCAATTACATCGACATTAAAAAATGCCATCCGAAGTAATCATCTTGCTCATGCCTACCTTTTTTGTGGACCCAGAGGTGTCGGCAAAACCACTTCCGCACGTATTTTTGCAAAAACGATTAACTGTCTCAATATTGGTGCCGACACTGAGCCATGCAATCAGTGTGAGTCATGTTTGTCCTTTGGTGAAAACCGGTCATATAATATTCACGAGTTGGATGCTGCCTCCAATAATTCGGTTGATGATATTCGCTCGTTGGTTGATAAAGTAAGAATCCCCCCCCAGATTGGGAAATACAGCGTTTATATCATCGATGAGGTTCACATGTTGTCTCAGTCGGCTTTCAATGCATTTTTGAAAACACTGGAAGAGCCACCTGCACATGCGATTTTTATTCTGGCCACAACCGAAAAACACAAGATCTTGCCGACCATTTTATCACGTTGTCAGATCTATGATTTTAACCGGATCGCAATCCCGGATATTGAGAAATACCTGCAGGAAGTTGCACGGAAAGAAAATATTAAAGCTGAGCCTGAAGCACTGAATGTTATCGCTCAAAAGGCTGATGGTGCTATGCGTGATGCCCTTTCCATCTTCGATCAGGTAGTCAGTTTCTGCGGTGCCAATGTTACTTATAAAGATACGATAGCCAATTTAAATGTACTCGATTACGACTATTATTTTAAGTTGACCGATTGTTTTCAAAAAGGCGATGTTCCGGGTACTTTAATGATATTCAGTGAGATATTGGATAAAGGATTCAATTCACATCATTTTATAATGGGACTTGGCCAGCATTTCAGAGATCTTTTGATCTGCAAAGATGCGGTAACAGTTCAATTGCTCGAAGTGGGAGGCGAGATCCGCGAAAGATACAAAAAACAGGCAGCAGCTTGCCAGATCAATTTTTTGATTGGTGCACTTCAGCTGGCAAGTGAGTGTGATATCCAGTATAAATTGTCATCAAACCAGCGTTTTTTGGTTGAGCTGACATTGGTCCGGATTGATCAGCTTGAAGAATTATTAAAAAAAAAACAATTGACGACGCCTTAGCGACACTTTCGCTTTTACCAATTTTTTCGGAAATTGATCCGGGTAAAAGCGTAAGTCATTCAAGCACAATTAATACCACAAAGGTTAATGCACCACCCAAAACAGCAGTAGTTGAAACGGTAACTGAACGCCCCGTAACGCGAAAGATGTCTCCCCGCGGGGCTTATTCAACACCTTCAATTATGGATGCTTTAAGGGAAGAGCCCAGACATTATGAAAAGGCTGGAATAGTAGAGACGGGTAATGATCAGCCTGCCCGAAGTGATAATGCCAAACCATTTTTGCAACAGGAGCTTTTGGATGCATGGAAGTTTTTCGTCGGAAAGGTCGATGCTCCGCAATTAAAATCGGCACTCAGTGCGCGTGAACCTCTTTTGACCAACCAATGCCATATCGACTACGAACTGGATACTGATTTGCAGTTTGCCCGGCTTACCAACGAACTTAAACCTGAATTGCTGGAGTATTTGCGACAACGATTCGGTAACCCATCAATAGAAATTGTTTTTACTGTAACTGTTGACAACGGAGAACGCCCAAAGATTCCTTATACAGAAGCTGAACGATGGGACTCGCTTGTTGATAAATATCCAGCACTTGCAACATTAAAGTCGAAATTTGGTCTTGATTTTGAGCATTCTTAAATTCAAGTTATTAATTTTGCAAGTTCAATACAAAAATTGGATAAATACAGTATTCCTGGAGGATTAAGACATTGATGGTTCATAATTTATAATATAAATTCTTTTAAATGCAAAAAATTAAAGTACTGAATCCCGTGGTGGAACTCGACGGGGATGAAATGACACGTATCATCTGGAAAATGATCAGGGAAGAACTGATTCTTCCTTTTCTGGATATCGACATTAAATACTATGATCTTGGAATTGAGTATCGCGATGCTACTGATGATCAGGTGACTGTTGATGCAGCCTATGCAATAAAAAAGTATAAGGTTGGTATAAAATGTGCGACCATCACTCCTGATGAAGCCCGTATGATTGAATTTGGTCTGAAGAAAATGTATAAATCGCCAAACGGAACTATCCGGAATATTCTTGACGGAACAATTTTTCGTGAACCGATTGTTGTAAAGAACGTTCCAAGACTTATTCCGCAGTGGACTGCACCAATCGTTATTGGTCGTCACGCTTTTGGAGACCAGTACCGTGCAACCGATATCGTTGTTGATCGTCCCGGAAAACTGACCATGACTTTCACCCCCGATGATGGTTCCGGTGCACAGCCACATGAAGTATACCATTTCGACGGTCCAGGTGTAGCACTCTCGATGTACAATACCGAAGATTCGATCAGAGGTTTTGCACACAGTTGCTTTAAGATGGCGCTCACCAAAAAATGGCCACTATATCTTTCTACAAAAAATACAATTTTGAAAAAGTATGACGGCTTTTTTAAAGATATTTTCGAAGAAATTTTTATCAACGTTTATAAAGAGCAATTTCTCGAAGCCGGCATTATTTACGAGCACCGGCTGATCGATGATATGGTTGCCTCCGCATTAAAATGGAATGGGAACTTTATCTGGGCATGCAAAAATTATGATGGAGATGTTCAGTCGGACACTGTAGCTCAGGGATTTGGATCACTTGGCTTAATGACTTCTGTATTAATGACTCCAGATGGAAATGTAATCGAAGCGGAAGCTGCACATGGCACGGTTACTCGCCATTACAGAGAATACCAAAAGGGAAGACCAACCTCGACAAATCCTATCGCATCAATATTTGCATGGACCCGGGGTCTTGCCTTCCGTGGTAAACTGGACAATAACCAGCCTTTGATTGATTTTTCACTATTACTTGAAAAAGTCTGTATCGATACAGTTGAGGATGGGAAAATGACCAAAGATCTTGCCCTTTCAATTTATGGCAACGATTTAAAACCCGAAAATTATTTGACAACTGAGCAGTTTATGACTGAATTGGTTAAGCTGATGAATATCAGAATGGGTAATTAGAAGGTGTGGTTTAAATGAGTTATTGTTTTGTAAATATTTGATTATTAAGAATTAGTAATTTCTAAAACGACAAAACTATGATTAAAAAAGCAGTAGAAGAAGCGCTGAATGAGCAAATCAATGCGGAATTTCAATCCGCCTACCTTTATTTATCAATGTCCGCCTATTTTCAGGCAACCGGACTAGCAGGTTATGCTAATTGGATGCGTGTGCAATACCAGGAGGAACTTGCTCATGCCACACGGTTTTTTGATTATGTAAATGAACGAGGCGGAAGGGTTCAATTATCGCCAATTCAAGATGTTCAGGTTGATTTTTCAGGAGTTATAAATGTTTTTGAAGAAACCTTGGTTCACGAGCAAATGGTTACAAGCTTGATTAATAGATTGATGGATATTTCAATTCAGGAATCCGATCACGCAACTAAAAGCTTTCTGCAATGGTTTGTTGATGAGCAAGTTGAAGAGGAGGCCAATGTTGAGCAAATTCTTAATAATCTTAAATTGATTAAAGGAGAAGGACAAGGGCTGTTAATGATGGACAGGGAAATGAAAACCCGTGTATTTGTTGATCCATTTGCTGCTTCAAAGGCTTGAATTATTGAAGATAGTCCGATTGTTATTAACCCGGGTCAGCCCGGACAATTAAAGTTGCGCTAACTTCTTCGTAATTGAGGATAATATAATCTTAAAAAGAGCAGGCAAACCGTCTGCTCTTTTTTCATATTGAACTATAATACTTATACTGTCATAATTCACGGTTAATCATTCACCATTAGCTAAAAAGATTTCGGTATTTTCAACTTTTGTGGTTACATTTGTGGCTGAATGTTTTTTAGCTATTAATCCTACAATATAAAGTAATGTCATTCTTTTTAAAAGTACTTTCAAGCTTTTTTGGAAACAAATCTCAAAAAGATATAAAAGAGGTAATGCCTGTTTTAGAACTGATCAGACAGGAATATCTCAGGTTTCCCGCACTTACCAATGATGAACTTAGAGCTGAGTCTGCTCTGTTAAAACTCAAAATTCGCGATTATATCAAGCCTGAAGAGGATGAAATAGCCACACTTAAGGAGCAGGCCGAGAGTGGTGAACTCCCAATTGAAGAAGGTGAAAAGATTTATGACAGAGTGGATAAACTCGAAGAAATCATTTTGAAAAAAATTGAGGTGATTCTAAATGAAGTTCTTCCTACCGCTTTTTCTATTATAAAGGATACTGCACGTCGTTTTATGCAGAATGAGACGATCATCGTTACTGCCTCTGATTTTGACCGTGATCTATCGATTACCAAAGATTTTGTGGAAATTGATGGCGATAAAGCGATCTATAAAAATGAGTGGATTGCAGGTGGATCGCTACAGAAATGGAATATGTTACACTATGATGTTCAGCTTATTGGAGGTATAGTATTGCATAGTGGAAAAATTTCGGAGATGGGTACCGGTGAAGGAAAAACGCTCGTAGCTACCCTTCCTGTATTCCTGAATTCGCTTGCAGGTCGCGGAGTCCATCTGGTAACAGTGAACGATTATCTGGCCAAGCGGGATTCCGAATGGATGGGTCCTATTTATCAGTTTCATGGCTTGTCCGTCGATTGTATTGATAAGCATCAGCCTAATTCAACCGAAAGACGAAAGGCTTATGATGCCGATATTACATTTGGTACGAATAACGAATTTGGCTTCGATTACCTGCGCGATAATATGGCTGTTAGCCCGGCTGATCTTGTTCAGCGGAAACACCATTATGCCATTGTCGATGAGGTAGATTCAGTGTTGATTGACGATGCGCGCACGCCACTGATAATTTCAGGACCTATTCCCAAGGGTGAGAATCAGTTGTTTGATGAACTTAAGGCACCTGTTGAACGATTGGTGAAAGCACAACGCGATCTGGTAGGCCAATATCTTGTAGAAGCCAAACGGAAAATCGGTTCATCCAACAGCAAAGAGTCCGAAGAAGGAGCGCTTGCCCTTTTCCGCGCCTACAAAGGTCTTCCCAAGCATAAACCATTGATCCGGTTTATGAGTGAAGAGGGAAATAAATCCAAGATGCTCAAGATTGAGAACTACTATATGCAGGATAATAATAAACACATGTATCTTGCTACCGACCCTCTCTTTTTTGTGATTGAAGAGAAGTTGAATTCAATTGAGCTGACTGACAATGGTATAGAAGTTCTTTCGCAAGACAATGAAGATAACGGTTTCTTTGTTCTCCCCGATGTTGGCGCTGAGATTGCAGATATACAAAACAACAAAATACTTTCAGATACAGAAAGGCTTGAACAAAAAGATATTCTTTTGCAGAATTTCGCAGTTAAATCGGAGCGCGTACATACTGTAAATCAGTTATTAAAAGCATATACAATGTTCGAAAAGGATGTTGAATATGTGCTTATCGAGGGTAAAGTTAAGATCGTTGATGAACAAACCGGCCGTATAATGGAGGGACGTCGTTATTCCGACGGTCTGCACCAGGCTATAGAAGCCAAAGAACGTGTAAAAGTGGAGGATGCGACACAGACTTTTGCAACGATCACACTCCAGAATTATTTCCGCATGTACCATAAACTTTCGGGGATGACCGGTACTGCTGAGACTGAAGCAGGTGAACTCTGGGATATCTATAAACTCGAAGTTGTCGTAATTCCTACTAATCAGCCCGTGATCAGAAAGGATTTTGAAGATTACGTTTATAAAACTAAAAAAGAGAAATACAACGCAATCATCGACGAGATTGTAAGGCTGAATAAGAAAGGGCAGCCAATGCTCGTGGGTACTACTTCTGTTGAGATCTCTGAATTGCTAAGCCGGATGTTGCAAATGCGCGGAATAAAACATCAGGTACTGAATGCAAAACTCCATCAGCGTGAAGCTGATATCGTCGCTGAAGCTGGTAAATTGGCGATGGTGACTATCGCGACTAACATGGCAGGCCGTGGTACCGATATTAAATTGACTCCTGAGACGCGTGAATTAGGTGGTCTGGCAATTATTGGAACAGAAAGGCATGAGTCCCGCCGCGTCGACCGCCAGTTACGTGGGCGTTCGGGTCGTCAGGGTGATCCGGGTTCCTCGCAGTTCTTTGTTTCACTGGAGGATGATCTGATGCGGCTTTTCTCTTCTGACAGGATTGTCAGGATTATGGATAAGCTGGGATTGAAAGATGGCGAGGTGATTCAACACTCGATGATCTCCAAATCGATCGAACGCGCTCAGAAGAAAGTAGAAGAAAATAACTTTGGTATTCGTAAACGTTTATTGGAATACGACGATGTGATGAATTCGCAGCGCGAAGTAATTTATAAAAAACGACGTCATGCTTTGTTTGGAGAACGTATCGATGTTGATATTCTGAATATGATCTTTGATATGAGTGATACCATTACCAATGAGCATCAACCCAATGGGAGAGAGGGCTTCGAAGATTTCAGGCTCGATCTGATTCGCTCCTTATCGCTTGATTCTCCTGTTAATGAAGATGAATTTGGCGACATGAAACCTGAAGAATTAAGCGACAAGGTTTACCATTCGGCTATTGCCAATTTTACGCGACGGTCACAGGCGATCTCCAAACAGGCATTGCCGGTTATTAAAAATGTGTATGAAACAAAGTCGCATATTTACAATAATATCGTCGTTCCAATAACAGATGGTATCCGGCTGTTCAATATTGTTACCAATCTCGAAAAAGCCTATAAGACTCAAGGTCAGGATCTTGTGAAGTCCTATGAAAAACAGGTTATTCTGGCAACTATTGACGAACACTGGAAAGAAAACCTCCGTGAGCTTGATGAATTACGTACTTCGGTGCAGAATGCTTCCTATGAACAGAAAGATCCTCTGCTGATCTATAAACTGGAATCTTTCAACCTGTTCAAGTCGATGATGGAACGGGTCAACAAGGGAG
>JBAXOA010000097.1:0-16648 GCA_037133495.1 Mariniphaga sp.
CGGAATTGCTTGAGTTTTTTGTAATGAAAAATATGAATTCCGCTGAGAGATAAGTTTTAAAAATTTGTTACTCAGGATTACAAATCCTTATTTAAATAATCGCGGATATTCTATAAGTTTGTAAAAAACATTGATATGGAAAATTTAGTAATTGAAAATACTGAGGACCAAATGGTTTTGAAGCTCAATAAAAAAGGATTTGATGAGGGTTATTTGATTTCATTGGTCAAAAGGCTTCAAGTGGAGAGTTTAGCCCAAAAATCAGGTTTTAATTCCGAAATTCTAAGCGTTGCTGAACAGATCAATCAGGATTGGTGGAATGAGAATGGTGAAAAGTTTCTTAAAGAGGTAAAGAAATGATCTCCAATTCGGTGGTTATAGATACCAATCTGGTGTTTTCAGCACTGATTCCCAAGGCATCCCAAATTAGGGATATCTTGTTTGAAAGCAACATGAATTTCTATTCACCCAACATTTTGATTACCGAAATTTATAAACATAAAGACAAATTACTTAAAAATTCAAAACTCACAGAATCAGAATTTTATTTGTATTTTAATGGGATTATTGAGCGAATAAAATTTATTCCCACAGATTTTATTGGTTTAAAAAGTCGGCAAATAGCCTACGATTTATGTCATGATGTTGATATCAAAGATACACCCTTCGTTGCATTATCAATTGATTTTGCGATTCCACTTTGGACTGGTGATAAGAAATTAAAGGATGGATTAATGAAGAAAGGCTTTCATGAATTCTACGATCAACAGTTAAAGTAATTGAAGAACAATACCTGGCACTCGAGAAAAACGATTGGAGGTTTGATATGGGAACCAGGTATGGACTGCTCAAAGCGCAGCTCGCCCTTGCCCTGAATGGTAACGACCGCGATCAGGTGATGTCGGAATTGCTCGGGTTTTTTGTAATGAAAAATATGAATCCAGCTGAGAGATAAGTTTTAACGGGTGTTGCACATTGAAAAAGATCAGTGAAACCTCGCTTGTAACACTGTGTTAATCTGTGAAACTTCTACAATATATTCTTATGCTATAAAAATTACCCAATATGACAAGGGTGGTTATTGGGAAGTTCTGAATAACAATCGGACAATAAAAAATAAAATATTAAACTCTGATGCCTAATCAGTTAATCAATATTATTACCTCAACTGATTCTTCGATTAAAAACCAATCGATTGACGAATTCTGTACGGGGGCTTCCCTCGAGGATTTGTTGATTGAAGCAAAATCGCTTGAATTATACCGCAAAGAGGAAACCAATCTGTATCACCGGGTAAGAGCCTTGTTCTTCCTCTATGCGATCCACCGGTACTATCTGCCGCTACACGATAGAATCGGAACAGAAGGAATTATCCCATATGAGGCTTACGAACATTTACTCAAACGCAGATTTGAAGAAGCGATTGAACTTTTTTTAAAGGTTCAGGAAAAAAACGGAGCCAATGAAGGAATATCGAGTGGTCTGGCGGATGCGTACCATCAACTCGCCTTTCAGACCCTTGCAGATCAGGTAAGGATAAGTGTTCGCTCAACAGCCGGAAATAAATGGATGTTCAGGATTGGTCATCCGTTCGACCAGCCTTTACGAATCCTGCCTGCCCTACTCGTCAGAGATGAACAGACCGGTTTGTATCCCTGTTTGCATGAGTCAACTCCAGTTAGGATGGACTTAAGCCACAGCGCCTGGAGTGATATCTTCTTTTTAGGAATGGATTATCCCGATGGGGCAAAAGTTCTGAATATTTCTGTAAATCTGAGTATTCATCATCATTCAAAAAAAACAAATCCTTCCCCGCCAATCGAAACCTGGTTCAGAATTATTGATGAACCTGTGCTCAAATTAACAAGTGTGGATCTTGCCGCATCTACGTCTATCGTTAATTTATCAGAGGTATACGAATTTGCGAAGGATTATCTGGGATTATTGAAGGCCGCGGTTATTGCCTCCGGGATTGTCCCTCCTGGTATGGAAGGTGCCGGCTTGCCAATAAGTCATCTCCTCGAAAAAATGGTCGGAAAAGGGAAAGGCATTGAGATTGTAAGTAAAGTAAACAACATTCCTAAAGGATCGCGCCTGGCTGTTTCAACTAATTTACTGGCATCACTCATCTCGTTATGCATGCGTGCTACAGGTCAAACCGATAGCATCACAGGCATTTTAAATGAAGACGAAAGACGACTGGTCGCTTCAAAAGCCATTTTAGGTGAATGGATCGGTGGATCAGGTGGTGGATGGCAGGATTCCGGGGGTGTCTGGCCAGGGATGAAATTGATCAAGGGAGTTGAAGCGGTAGAAGGTGATCCTGAATTTGGAATCAGCAAGGGTCGATTGTTGCCGGATCACACGATCCTGAATACCGAAATGGTAAGTCTGGACACCCGGCAAAAACTTCAGGAGAGCCTGGTAATGGTACATGGGGGCATGGCTCAGGATGTAGGTCCTGTGCTAGAGATGGTTACCGAGAAATACCTCCTCCGCTCAAAAAAAGAATGGGAAGCACGTCAAAATGCCATTGCCTTTTTTGAGGAGGTTGTTCAAAATCTGAAGGAGGGAGACATCAGGGGAATAGGCGCATTTACACAAAAGAATTTTGAAGGCCCAATTCAGGAAATCATACCTTGGGCTACGAACCTTTATACCGAAACGCTGATCAACCAAATTAAAACGGAATTTAAAGAAAACTTTTGGGGTTTTTGGATGATGGGGGGAATGTCGGGGGGAGGCATGGGATTTATTTTTGAACCCTCGGTGAAGGAGAAGGCTCAAGAACGTTTGCAGGAGATTATGTCGGCAACTAAAATGAAGTTTGAACATGCCATTCCTTTTGCTATGGAGCCTGTAGTTTACGATTTTAGCATCAATGAAAATGGGACATGTGCCACTCTGCATCAGGGAGATCAAGCATTAATGCCCGAAGCTTACTATACTTTACTCTTGCCACAGCTTTTAAAAAAAGAGATCCATTCCTTGTCGGTCTGTCAACGAAAAGAATTAGCCATTTTAGGTCGTGCGTATAAGTCCAATAAACAGTTTACAGGTTTCGTAACTAACCTTTTCGATCGGATGATTCCGCAGCATCCTGAAATTACCGGACAACAAAAACCATTAAACAGTCTTTTAGCAGATCTCGGATTTGACGCGGATCAACATGAATTGATTAAAAAGGATTTAAAATCAGGACGAATCAGTCTGGCGAAAAACAGATTACCGATCAGTACAACCATCGGGGATGTTGAAAGAACTGCCATTGCGCACCACTCAGTTTTAAAGGAACGCAAGCTGATCGACATTGGATTGCAGGCACTTCAAAACAGGGAATTGGCGATTGTGTCTCTTGCCGGTGGAGTTGGAAGCAGATGGACTAAAGGGGCAGGAGTCGTTAAATCGCTAAGTCCCTTCGCCAAATTTGCAGGAAAACACCGGAATTTTCTGGAGACACATTTGGCAAAAACCCGTCAAACAGATTGTTTCTGTTCTTCTAATCTGCAACATGTATTTACGACCAGTTACCTGACACATCCGGCCATCTGGTCCTATCTTCAAGAGGACAATACGCTTAGGGAGAATGAAAATATTTTCCTTTCCCAAGGTAAAGTTATCGGATTACGGCTCATTCCGACCGAACGAGATCTTCGATTTCTTTGGGAAGAGATGCCCCAAAAATTACTGGATGAACAATCCCAGAAAGTGATGCAAAGTTTGCATGCATCTCTGATCAATTGGGCAAAAACGGAAGGAGAAGCGGATGATTATCGCGATAATCTCTCATCGCAATGTATCCATCCTGTAGGACATTGGTATGAAATCCCAAATCTGTTTCTCAACGGCACGCTTCAACAAATGATCGAAGAGAATTCAAATCTAAAATATCTGCTGGTTCATAACATAGATACGATGGGAGCCAATGCGGATCCCGCCCTTTTAGGGTTCCATATACAGCAACAGAAGGCGATGACAGTCGAAGTCATTACCCGTAAATTGGAGGATAGAGGAGGGGGACTTGCAAGAATAAACGGACAAATACGCTTGGTAGAAGGGCTGGCACTTCCAGACGAAAAAGCAGAATTCAATTTAAGCTACTACAACAGCAATACATTCTGGATTGATATCGATAAACTCCTTTCGGTATTTGGATTATCGCGGGAAGAGCTGCCTGACCTTGAAAAAGTCAAAGCTGCTGTTTATAAAATGTCTTCAAGGATGCCAACTTATGTAACCATTAAAGACGTGAAAAAACGTTGGGGAAAGGGACAGGAAGATATATTTCCGGTCACCCAATTTGAAAAGCTTTGGGGAGATATGACCGCAATTCCGGAACTGACCTGCAGTTATATCAATGTATCCAGAATGCGGGGACAGCAATTGAAGGAAGTTTCAAAGCTAGATGGATGGTTACGCGACGGGTCAAAAGATTATGTCGAAAAATTATGCCAATGGGAATGATGGGAAGGAATCCTGGATTCTGCTTTTAGTTGGGTACAGTTGCGAAAAATCAGAAACGACATCGCCCATGAAACGAGCCATGAGAGATAATTTCACACAAACGCATGATTATCCGCTGGCGAGTTCCATCTGGCAATTAAAAAACAAATTATAAACAGATGAATATCCGGCTTCGCTAATTGAACGTATTGAAGGAATTAATTTTCTATTCAATAATCTGGAAAGTTTAAAGCAAATAATCGAAAAATGTCAGTCCATTCTGGATAAACACAAATAACAATCCAGCATTAAATTTTTGTATTAACGGGGATTTATCAAAAGATGAATACAATAATTTATTCTTTTTCTTTCTTCCTCAAATTCATTTCATGCTCCTTCCGATAAATTTCTCCACGAGAAAGGAGAAGTTCGAAAACGGCGATATTATCAACAACTTTAACGATAAAAACTATTCGGTAATCGCCCATTTTTATGCGGTAGGAGTTTTGAAAACCAACCATTTTTATACAGTTGGTCAAGCCTGCCACATCTTTTGCCTGCATAACCTCAGCAATGATTCTTTTCAGAGATAGTTTATACTTACCTGTAAGTTTATAGGCTGCTTTTACAAATTGTTTGGAATACTCAACTCTCATACTCCCAACCAATTTTCAAACGATGCCTTTTCATCGGAAGAGACTATCTCCTGGGATTCCTTATCTTTTAGAAACTCGCGATAAATAATTTCTTCTTTAAGCATTTTTGCTTCGTCATCCAAAATATTTTCAATATATGCTTTAAGATTCCTGCCGTTGGCAGCAGCCAAAACAGAGAGTGCACGAAAGGTACCTTCAGATAAGTCAATGTTTTTTCTCTTCTTGTTTGAAAATGTTGTTGTACTCATTTTTTTTGTGTAAATATACATCATATATATGAGGTATACGATTAAAAAGTTTTAAATTTTATAATTTTCCTTTTCACCTGACTCTATGCAAACCAACTTCAATCTCGATAATTTTATTTCCACTTTCGTAACCAGGCGATCCAAAAGTCTTTTAGCGGATGATTTTGTAAAATACAATACTGAGCTCAATAGCCGCATCAATGGCAAAAAAGTCTTGGTTATTGGCGGGGCAGGCACGATCGGGTCATCATACATTAAAGCTATCCTGAAATTCAAGGTGGCTAAATTAGTGGTTGTTGATATCAACGAAAACGGACTTACCGAGTTGGTGAGGGATTTGAGAAGCTCGAAGGATTACAACATTCCGGATGAATTTATCACTTATCCTGTTAACTTCGGAGACGCTGTTTTTGAAAAGGTTTTCCGGCAACATGGACCGTTTGAGATTGTCGCAAATTTTGCAGCTCATAAACATGTCCGGAGCGAGAAAGATATTTTTTCGATCGAGGCAATGATTGAGAATAATGTGCTCAGGGCTCGAAAACTCCTGGATTTATTACTTCAGTATCCTCCGGAACATTTCTTCTGTGTCTCTACAGATAAAGCAGCCAATCCGGTTAATATCATGGGCGCCAGCAAAAAACTGATGGAAGAGTTGATCATGGCCTACTCTGATAAACTTCCAATAAAAACTGCCCGGTTTGCCAATGTAGCTTTCTCAAACGGAAGTCTTCCCTTGGGCTTTCTGGAAAGACTCAACAAAAACCAACCCTGGTCGTGTCCACATGGAATTCGTCGGTTCTTTGTTTCGCCACAGGAATCAGGCGAATTGTGTTTAATAGCTTCTATCATGGGTGAATCAGGTGATATTTTCTATCCTAAGCTAGATGAGGAGCGTGATATGATTCCATTTGATCAGATTGCACTGGATCTGTTAAAAACACTTGGCCTTACGCCTGATATATGCCAGACAGAGGAAGAAGCAAAAGAGAAGGCGCTTAGGCGACAAGGAGATGGGGAGAAAGGGCGAAAGGGCGATGGCGCGAAGGGGCAAGAAATGGAATCTTATCCAATTTATTTCTTTGGTTCGGACACCTCCGGCGAAAAGGCTTTTGAAGAATTCTTTACCGAACAGGAAGTGCTCGACAATGAGTCTTTCATTAACCTGGGAGTGGTCAAAAACTCAAAAAAACGGAGTATTGAAGAGATTGATTCTATTTTTGAACAGCTACACACTTTGTTTGAATCAAAAGAGGTTACAAAAGCCGCCATCGTCGATATCCTGAAAATCTACCTGCCCAACTTTGAGCATATCGAAACAGGGAAAGGGCTGGATTCGAAGATGTAGAGAAAACGGTAAATTAGAACACAGATCCGCCAGTGGGCGGACTGATGGTACAGATTTGCACTGACAAAAAAATCAGTGATTATCTGTTTGATCAGTGTCATCTGTGGTCAAAAAAAGGAACGCTGATACTTCGACAGGCTCAGTACAAGTAACACTGATGCAACAGATGTTAAAAATCCAAGAATATCTTAAAAATGAACAAAAAAGTGTTTGTTTCGGGCTGTTATGACCTGCTTCATTCGGGGCATGTTGCATTTTTTGAAGAGGCAGCAGCATATGGTGATTTGTATGTCGGGTTGGGATCCGATCGGACCATGCTTCAATTGAAAGGACGAAAAACGATCAATACCGAACGTGAACGGCTGTATATGGTGAAGGCGCTTCGTATGGTAAAAGAAGCCTGGATTAACAGTGGAACTGGATTAATGGATTTTGAAAAAGAAATAACGGAATTAAAACCCGATATTTTCTTTGTGAATGAAGATGGTTTCACTCTCGATAAACAGGAATTCTGCTCCAGACTTGGAATAGCACTGCAAGTAAGCCGGAGAATTCCACATAATGGTCTGCCGGCCCACTCTAATACTTCATTGCGAAAAGAGTGCCATATCCCCTTCCGGCTCGATTTGGCCGGCGGATGGCTCGATCAGCCTTTCGTTTCAAAATATGCTCCGGGATCAGTAATCACCATCTCGATAGAGCCTGATTATGAATTTAATGACAGGTCGGGAATGTCGAGCAGCACAAGAATCAAAGCGATTGATCTGTGGCAAACAGAGATCCCGGAAGGGGACAAAGAGAAACTTGCACGCACTCTTTTTTGTGTCGAGAATCCACCGGGTACAAAATATATCAGCGGATCACAGGATTCAATAGGGATCGTTTATCCAGGTGTAAACCGGCTGGAATATGCCTCAGGAGAGTTTTGGCCTGCCCAAATCACCTCTGTTACTGAAGAAGAAACACTAGCCTGGATCGAGCAGCAGTTGTGGATGATTAACCTTTCGCCCCGCGAAAGTGGCTATAATGTATTGTCTGACACTAATATAGACACAGAATCGGCCCGGCAGCTTGCACAGGCAGCAGAAGAAGTCTGGAATGCTATCGAAGCAAAAGATATAGTGGCCTTTGGGAAAAGTTTCAGAAAATCCTTTGAGGCACAGGTTGCAATGTTCCCGCACATGATTAATCCTTATATTCAGGAACAAATTAATTACTATGCGCCGGAAGCACTTGGATGGAAAATTTCAGGAGCCGGTGGCGGCGGTTATCTGGTACTGGTTTCGGATCATCCCATAAAAAATGGCATTCGGCTAAAGATCAGAAGGACATTGTGAGAATGGGATAATGTGACAATGTGCTAATTTGCCAATGTGCTAATTTGCCAATGCAAGAATGTGAGAAAGGGCTAATGAACCAACGTGCTAACGTGTAGAATGTTAATGACTTTTTATAATTGGTTTTCTATGCAGTACAGTCCGGAATATTCATCTGCACCTTAAGAATCGTGCTTAACATCATTATTTCTACAAATATTTATTTAATAATTCAGTAATTATCAGAAATGTTAAAACTTATATTTTCTATTCCACAGTGGCTGCGCGTTTCGCTGAGTGGAATTTACCTGATCATCATTGCTTTATTGTCTTTACTGCCCTCTGATGACTTTCCCGAAATACCACTATTCCCCGGGGCAGACAAGATCGTTCATACTTGTATGTACCTTGGACTTACATGGCTCGTTTGCTGGCTCATGCATTCTGAGAAAAACCACAAGTGGTATTATGCAATCATGCTATTTTCGGTAGGCTGGGGTATAATGATGGAGGTTTTCCAACTGATCATGCACCTAGGTCGCTCATTAGACCCTTTTGATATGGTAGCCAATTCTGTAGGTGCTTTGATCGGAGCATTGATCTATTTGGCGATGGTCCGCATGAAACAAAAAATTGAATCAAGAAAATCCGGGAAATTGGCTTAATGTGGAAACGTGAAGATGAACACTTTTTTGGCATCAAAAATCATGCATTTTTTAATCTTCATGGAGCAGAAATAAGAAATTATCAATTAACAATGATTAATGATCTTTATTGTTGATATTCAATATCTTAATAAAGTACAATTTTGAAAATAAATCTATCCGATTTCTTAATTTATTCAATACAACTATAAAATAAATTATACCTATGAAAGGAATTATTCTTGCCGGAGGTTCGGGCACTCGCTTATACCCTATCACAAAAGGGGTTTCCAAACAATTGTTGCCGGTTTATGATAAGCCAATGGTGTACTACCCATTGTCGACATTGATGCTGTCGGGAATCAAAGATATACTGCTGATCTCCACTCCGGAAGATATTGCTGGTTACGAGCGGCTTTTGGGAACTGGCAACGATTGGGGAATTAACATCACCTACAAAATTCAACCTTCACCCGATGGACTGGCGCAGGCATTTATCCTCGGCGAGGAATTTATTGGAACAGACGATGTATGTCTGGTATTGGGGGACAATATCTTCTATGGCTATGGCTTTTCCGGACTGCTGCACGAATCAGCTGAGCTGGTCAGCAAAGAGCAGAAAGCGGTGATATTTGGATATGTCGTTTCTGATCCTGAACGATATGGCGTTGCAGAAATGGACAAAGATGGCAATGTTCTTTCATTGGAAGAGAAACCCGTTACCCCAAAATCAAATTATGCAGTGGTCGGACTCTATTTCTACCCAAATTCTGTGATAGAGATTGCTAAAAACATTAAACCTTCACCTCGCGGAGAACTTGAAATAACAACTGTTAATCAGGAATATATGAATCGAAAGCAGCTGAAACTCTCTACTATGGGACGCGGTTTCGCCTGGCTGGATACCGGAACTCACACTTCATTAATTCAGGCTTCAAATTTTATTGAAACAATCGAAACACGACAAGGATTGAAAGTTGCCTGTCCGGAAGAGATTGCCTTTCACAATGGATGGATTACTAAAGATGACCTGCTTGCTCTGGCACGGCCGATGATTAAAAATCAGTATGGTCAATATCTTCTTCGGCTGGCGGCGGAGTAATCAGAATCAGTCAATCCAATAAATAAATCCAAATATATAAAATATTGTGAAAGTTATCGCGACTAAAATTCCTGAAGTTCTCATTTTTGAACCCGATGTTTTTGGCGATCATCGTGGTTATTTTTTCGAATCTTTTCGTCAGGATGTTTTTGAAAAGCATATAGGAAAAAGCCATTTTGTGCAGGACAATCAGTCAAAATCGGGGTTTGGAGTATTGCGTGGCCTCCATTTTCAACGACCACCTTTTACACAAGCTAAACTTGTTCAGTGTTTGCAAGGTGAAGTACTTGACATTGCGGTTGATATTCGCATAGGCTCTCCAACCTACGGGCAGCATGTTTCAATCCGCCTCTCGGAAGCCAATCATTGTCAGCTTTATATTCCAAGAGGATTTGCACATGGATTTGTTGTTTTAAGCGAATCAGCAGTATTCTCCTACAAATGTGATAATTACTACCACCCAAACGCTGATGGAGGGTTGGCGTGGAACGATCCCGAGATCAATATCGACTGGGTATTAGAAACCGACGAAGTTCAGCTTTCCGATAAAGACAAGAAACTTCCTTCATTGTTTCAGATTAATTGCTTCGATTATAAAAATTTCAGATAGCAATTGAGGCGTAATGCAAATTGACTACTTTTACAGAATCTTAAACATAACTATCTTCTAATGAAATTATCAATTAAGTATCTGTTTGTTATCTCTTTGATGATTCTGGCAATTATGGGTTGTAAAAAGGGCAGCACCCCCACTCCAGATCCAATAGTTGTAGCTGACACGACCAAACCGACCATCTCTATCACCAAACCGACCGCCGGACAGGTGTTTGCCGTTGGAAACACTGTTACTTTTCAGGCAACTTTCAGTGATAATGTCAGTCTTAAAAGTTATGACATTGCAATTACAAATACGATTCCTGTTGGATTGATATTGAAAAATGTTCCTGCACCGGTTCCATGGAGCTATACCAAAGGTTCCACCGGTCTTAGTGCTGTAAAACAAGAAGTTGTTAATCTTTCCGATATAACTATCCCGTTAACGATCAACAGCAGTCCGGTTACAACCGGAAAATACTATATTAAAGTGACTTGTCTGGACAGCTCAAACAATAGCTCATCAACAATTCTCGAAATAAATATCAATTAAATCTGTTTATGACTGGCACAGATCGTCCTTTTAAAAAATATATCAAAATATTCTGGAGCCTTTTCGGAGTTGGTGTCTTGATGGTTATCATCCTGTTCAGCTTAATCGCAAGTGGCAAACTGGGTTTTATGCCGACGCTGACAGAACTTGAAAATATCGAATCATCGCTGGCCTCGGAGGTTTATTCGTGCGACAGCGTAGTAATGCGCAAATTTTTTTACAAGGAGAACAGGACGTATGTTCCTTACGAGCAGATCAGTCCGAATGTAATCACCGCACTGGTTGCAACCGAAGATGAGCGTTTTTATTCCCATTCCGGAATTGACATCAGAGGATTGTTCAGAGTTGCAAAAGGGGTTATTACGGGCAATGAAAGTTCGGGTGGCGGCAGTACTATTAGTCAGCAACTGGCTAAAATGTTATTTCCGCGCGAGGAAATGGACAGCAAAGTTGATCTGGCATTCAGGAAATTCAGGGAGTGGATTATCGCGGTGAAGCTGGAGCGGAATTTCACAAAGGAGGAGATTCTGACCATGTATCTCAATAAATTTGATTTTCTAAATCTCGCAGTAGGAATAAAATCGGCTTCTCAGATCTATTTTGGAACTACTCCTGATCGTCTTAACCTCGAGCAAGCTGCGATGCTGGTCGGAATGGCAAAAAATCCATCACTTTACAATCCAATTCGCCGTCCTGAAATGGTCAGACAACGGCGAAATGTTGTGCTCGATCAGGTTCGTAAATTCGGAACAATCTCTAAGGCAGAATTCGAATCACTGAGATCGAAGGAGTTAAATCTGAATTACCACAAAGAGGACTTTAAATCGAGTCCGGGTATCTATTTTACTGAATACCTGCGTACCATACTTATGGCTCAAATGCCGGACCGCAATAAATACGGCGCCTGGCAAAACCAGCAATATCACGAAGATTCAATTGAATGGGCTACTAACCCTTTATATGGATGGTGTCATAAAAATCTAAAATCGGACGGCACTCCATATAATATTCATTCAGATGGATTGAAGATCTATTCAACAATTGACATGAGAATGCAAACCTATGCGGAGTATGCTATAAAACAACATCTTAGCGTAGAAATCCAACCAGTGTTCAACCAAAGAATCAAGATATTAAGGAATCCCCCTTTCCCAAACTCAATGTCGGACGAAGAAGCACACAATCTGCTCAATTTTGCGGTAAAGCAGAGCGAGCGATACCGGCAAATGAAGAGTCAGGGAATGAATCCTGAGGCAATAAACAAGGAATTCAAAAAACCGGCGGAGATGACCGTGTTTAGCTGGCGCGGAGAAATCGATACAACCATGACACCGCTTGACTCGGTAAAATATACACTCGGGTTCCTGAGATCGGCCATGATGACGATGGAGCCCAAAACAGGTCATGTGAAAGCCTGGGTGGGGGGTCCAAACTACAAATATTTCATGTACGACATGGTCAAATTAGGGAAACGTCAGGTAGGATCGACCGTGAAACCGTTCCTCTATACCCTGGCCATGCAAAACGGTTATTCGCCTTGCACAATGGTTCCGAACGCCGAGCAGACTTTTTATCTGTTTGACGGGACCACCTGGACTGCAAAAAATTCAGGCGATACTGATTTCGACGGACAGATGGTTACGCTAAAATGGGGTCTTGCAAATTCAGTTAATCAGGTCTCGGGATGGGTAATGAAGCAATTTAATCCGGAATCGATGGCAAATATGATGCGAAAACTGGGGATCACAAGCCCGATCGACGCTGTTCCTTCTATGTTTCTCGGAACCTCGGATGTTTCTATTTATGAGATGGTTGGGGCTTATGGCACCTATGCCAATCATGGTGTTTACACGAAACCGCTTTTCGTAACACGTATTGAAGATAAGAACGGCAATATTCTTGCCCGTTTTTCTCCGGATCACCACGACGCCATCGATCCGAAGACGGCCTACCTCATGCTAAACCTGATGGAAGGTGTGGTGAATGAAGGAACCAGTCAGCGTCTTCGGCGCGAAGGGCTGATCTATGGAAATCTCACTGCCGATATTGCAGGAAAAACAGGAACCACTCAAAATCAGTCGGATGGCTGGTTTATGGGCATCACGCCGGAGCTGGTCACCGGTGTCTGGACAGGTGGAGATTTGCGGGCTATCCATTTTGAAGGGTTGTCGATGGGACAGGGCGCCAATATGGCATTGCCTGTTTACGGCTATTTTATGAATAAGCTTTACCATGATCGCACATTAGGATATTCTCAGGATACGAAATTTGAGGCACCGGAAGGATTCAATATGGATCTTGATTGTTCGAAGGTGATGAAAGACAATGGCCCTGCGAGCAAGAGTGACTTTTTTTAATGGGTTAATGAGATAATATGCTAATTTGCTAATTCAATGAATAATACAAATTCAATTGGCACATTGGCGAATTAGCACATTAGCATATTATTCTAAACGGGTGCTTTCCACTCGCCATTTTCCATGATTAAGTTTTTGAGTTCTTCGACGGCATTTTGAGTGTCGACATGACGTTTAATCAGTTTCTGGCCTTTATAAAGATTGATCTTCCCTTTTCCGGAACCCACAAAGCCATAATCGACATCACCCATTTCACCTGGACCGTTAACGACGCATCCCATAATTCCGATCTTAAGGTTCTTTAAATGGCTGAAGTTCCTTTTTATCTCGGCAAGGGTGTCCCGAAGATCGAAAAGCGTTCTGCCACATCCGGGGCAAGAGATAAACTCGGTTTTGGTTACCCGCATCCGGCTGGCCTGCAAAATACCAAAAGCAAGGTTTTTCAATTCATTATAACCAACATTACCTTCGTTGGTTAGTAAGATACCATCTCCATAACCGTCAATAAATAGTCCACCCAGGTCTGTTGAAGCTTTGATCAGCAAATTTTCGTAATTATCCTCTTTATATGAACGATGCATAATCACCGGATTCTTACAAATATGAGCATCAAGCTCCATAAAAAAGGCGCGCATCTCCGCATAACAATTCAGATTATCGCTCTCCATGATAAGGATTACCTTCCGTTCCCTCTTCAGTTTCTCGATGATTTCGGGATTCTCCTCCTTAAAAACATCATATTTCTTCTTATTTATCCTCACAAATCGCATTTGTCCGGTGTAATTATCGTTGAACAGGTAATCTTCCAATGACAAAATCGGGTATGATTTGTTTCCACGATCCAGAATGCGTTTCCCGTCATAAAAAAATTCGGGCTCGCTTCCTGAATTAAGGGTACGGATTTCTTCGCGCGTATATTGATTGAGACTGCCAATCACTACCGCCGGTTTTTTACCTCCAATATCATTGACAGGACGGCTTGAACGGCGTTCATATTCAAACGGATTGGTCTGAGCAACGAGCGGAGCCTTTATAGAGGCATGATTTTCTCTTCCTTTAAAAATATCAACCAACTTTCGGGCAAAAGGAATTTCGGCTGCAGGGTCTTCGGTGAGTGAAATACGAATGGTATCTCCAATTCCGTCGGCAAGGAGCGCCCCTGATCCCACTGCCGATTTTATCCTTCCGTCCTCCCCTTCTCCGGCTTCAGTAACGCCAATATGAAAGGGATAACTCATATCTTCGAGGCGCATCCGGTAATTCATCAACCGAACGGTGTAAACCATTGTGCGCGTATTGCTTGACTTGATAGAGATCACAATATTATGATAGTCTTCTCTTTTGCAGATTCTCAAAAATTCCATTACCGATTCCACTATCCCTGCCGGTGTATCGCCATACCGGCTCATGATTCTGTCAGAAAGAGAACCTTGATTGGCTCCAATCCGAAGGGCAGTGCCCCTCTCCTTACACTGCCTGATAAACGGTACAAATCGCTCCTCAATTTTCGAAAGCTCATCACGATATTCATCATTGGTGTACAGGAGCTGTTCGAATTTAGCCCTTTTATCGTAAAAATTCCCGGGATTTATTCTTACTTTTCGTACATATTTGATTGCAATATCAGCAGCGGCAGGATTAAAATGAACATCAGCGACAAGAGGATTGGGGTAACCTCTGCGATCGAGCTCTGTCCGGATATTCTTTAAATTTTCGGCTTCACGTATTCCCTGAACAGTTACGCGAACGAAATCAGCACCGGCATCCAAGATTCCAATTACTTGATTTACTGTTTTTTCCGTATCTTTTGTGTCGGTATCAGTCATCGATTGAAGGCGAATAGGATACATCCCACCCAAAGTTATCATCCCTATTTTTACAGTTACAGTATCTTGTCTTTTAAACCGTAAAAGGGAATCAACGTAATTGAAATTATGGTTCTTCATTCCAGTTGTATGTTTTGCCGAAAGCTTCTGCAAATTTATTCTTTATTTTGGATTAAATTTGTTGAAAAATTAGTTGAAATGTCGATACGTGCAGAATCGGTCACAAAATTATTTGGGAAACAAAGCGCTCTTGACAGCGTCACATTTACCGTAAATTCGGGTGAAATTGTAGGATTATTGGGTCCTAATGGTGCCGGGAAGTCAACAATGATGAAAATTATGACTGGTTTTCTTCATCCTGATCAGGGAAATGTCTGGATAAATGGCGCTATCATGGGAGATGACACCCTGGATATCAAACGTCAGATTGGATACCTGCCTGAGAATAATCCACTCTATTCCGATCTCTACGTTATTGAATATCTGGAGTATGTGGCCGGGATCTATCATCTGAAGGCTGTTAATTCGAGAGTGAAAGAGATGATCGGATTGACCGGACTAGAACCGGAGAAACATAAAAAGATTGGGGCGCTTTCGAAAGGGTACCGGCAACGTGTCGGAATTGCTCAGGCATTGATCCACAGCCCATCCATTCTAATCCTTGATGAGCCAACCTCCGGACTCGATCCTTCGCAGCTGGTTGAAATACGGCAGTTGATTCGCAATATCAGCGCTGATAAAACGGTGATCCTTTCCACTCATATTATGCAGGAAGTGGAAGCGTTGTGCGACCGCATCATAATTATCAACCACGGGAAGATTGTGGCAACCGATACCCCATCAAATATTAAAGCACTGGCGACCAGCCGTTCCCAAAAGATAATTGTAGAATTTTCGGAAGTAATAGATCCCAATAAATTGCGAGAGATAAAAGAAATATCTGATATTCAATGCGTTTCAGATAATATTTGGCATATTACAGGTGGCGAAACAGATTTGCGTCCTCTGGTCTTCCGATTTGCTGTGGCTAACAATCTTACCATTATAACCTTAAAACAACAGGAATCAAGTCTTGAAAAAGTTTTTCTGGAAATAACCGGCTAAATGTGGTAATGTGGTAATATGCTAATGTGGTAATGTGGTAATTGGGGGATTTGAAAATTTGGAGCTGAATTCAGATTATGAACATTGATAATTCCTTAAGTCGGATCGCAGAAAAATTTTCTCCTGACTATTTGTCTTTTTTAAATAGAAAATTGTATCTTTGGAGAGTTATAGGTGGATAAATTTGATTGATTGCAACCACGGAAAAAAATGCTAAAACAAAATTTTCGGATTCTTTCCTATCAATCAGTTACCCCCATAATTTTTTTAATTATTAATTGACCTGAGCAATCAGATCAGAATATATTTTATTTATGGGATATCTTTTTACTTCAGAATCGGTGTCAGAAGGACATCCGGACAAAGTTGCCGATCAGATTTCAGATGCGGTACTTGATGAATTTCTTGCCTGGGATCCTAACTCGAAAGTAGCATGTGAGACATTGGTCACAACAGG
>JBAXOA010000098.1:0-16444 GCA_037133495.1 Mariniphaga sp.
TCGATTCATTGGCGAATGTAAAAGTAGCAGGTTCAAAAACACAGGATGAATACATCGCTTACCAGGATTTATTAAAACCATTCGAAAATAGCATCAACAAATTAGATGAGGAATATAAGGCTATCAAGAAAACCGAAGATAAGGCAAAATTAGCGGAGTTCGAAAAGAGCAGCGAAGCGTTATACAACAAGATATCTGCCGAACAGAATGCTTTTAACAAGAAATTTATAGCCGATCATCCTAAATCATACCTTACTCCATCCATCGTAAATAATATGAGTTACGAACTTGAGGCTGCGGATATTGAAAGTTTAATCAGTAAACTGGATACAACAATCGCCTATGTAACAATAATAAAGGATATTAAAGCAAGAGTTGCAGTGATGAAAACTGTTGCCATCGGTCAGAAAGCTCCTGATTTCACAATGAATGACGTAAACGACAAACCAATTTCACTTTCGTCAAAGATTGGGACATCAAAGCTTTTGCTAATCGATTTTTGGGCTTCCTGGTGTGGTCCGTGCCGGCAGGAGAATCCGAATGTTGTGAAAGTTTACAAGGAATACAACAAGAAGGGATTTGATGTTTATGGTGTTTCGTTGGATAAGAAAAAAGAAAACTGGCTGAAGGCAATCGAAAAAGATCAGTTGACCTGGACACATGTTTCTGATCTTCAGTTCTGGAATAATGTCGCCGCAAAATTGTATGCGGTGAATTCAATTCCTTCGAACTTCCTTCTCGATCAAAAAGGCACTATCATAGGAAGAAACCTTCGGGGTGATGCGCTTGCAAATAAAGTAAAGGAATTGCTCGACGGAAAGTAATAATTCTTGCCTATTTAACTTTATTAGATTTAATTTTGGTGGCGTATTCAAGCCTGCCATTCCCGGAAGCGTGGGCTAAAATAAATGGGCACTCCACCACATCCCGTGCCCTTGGCTCTGTGAACGATAAACCTTATAAATGACTTGGAAACGATAATTGGAGCTAATATTTAGCGCTGTCGATAACTATTTATCAGCAGAGAAAAAGTATGCAGAATTATTATCACCATCAATATTCCTGGTAATACTAGAATATTGAACAGAGAACAACTCTTCAATGCAGTTTTTACCTGTTTCAGCAGTCTGTATTAATCATAATTATTTATTTTGCTAAAAAAAGAAGGGAAAGAGTTGTTTTATAGGAAGGCAATAGATATCTTTGAAGTAAGAATATATACCTTGAAACCAGCATCATACTGTTATAGAATTTGATGCATATAATCTTTCCAGATCAATCAAAAATTAGCTTACTTATATTTCTTGAAATTTACTGGGCTTCTCAATGAACACTGACAACCAGACGAAAGAATTATTTTTATATGAGGAAATGAAAAAGGGTAACGAATATGCCTTTGAATTCTTCTTCAACTATTATTATCCCGGTCTTTGTGTTTATGCGCAAAAGATGATCTCAATCCAGGAACAGGAAGCCAAAGATCTGGTACAGGACGTATTTGTTAAATTCTGGAACGACCGTGCAAAATCAGCTATTCGGTTTTCAGTCAGGTCCTATTTGTTTGCTACCGTAAAAAACAGATGTATTGACTTGCTGCGAAAGAAAGGTAAAGATGTGAAAATTCAGGAAATCACTATTGAGCATGAGGTTACTGACGAGTCATTTGAAACATACGTTTTATCGGAACTCGAAGCCCTTTTTAACAAAAGCCTGAATAAGTTGCCTGCGCGCTGTCACGAAGTCTTTGAAATGAGTCGCTTGCAGGGTCTTAAAAACCGCGAAATTGCTGCCAGATTGAGTATCTCTGAGAAAACAGTAGAGAATCAGATAACAAAAGCCCTTCATATTTTAAGAATAGAACTAAAAGATTACCTCCCCCTACTATTCCTATTCGATCTTTTTCACTTTATCAGATAGTTCTTATTGTTTTCCCCAATATTATTTTGAAAGTGCGTAGGGGGTATTTCAAAAATTTACGTCTTAACTAATGTAAATGTGCAAGAAGAGTGGAAAACCAGAATTATATATACAATTTGATTTCGCTGGAGTACTCCGGCAAACTGGGTCAACAGCAAAATGAAGAGCTGCAGGCATGGTTGGAATCGTCACCTGAAAATTTATCTGAATATAAGGAGTTAGCCAACCTGTTGTCTTATTCAGACAGACTGGCAGCCATGAAGAAAATTGATACCGGAAAAGATTTACTGGTGGTGCAGAAAAAGCTAAATCAAGGATCGAATTTCAATAGATGGCTCCAGACCTTCCAAAGAGCAGCTGCAATTTTGATCCTTCCGCTTCTCCTATACACAGTCTGGATACGCTCCCATTCATTTGAAAGCAAAAGTGGCACTTTGATAAGTTCTGAAACCGCCTTTGGAGTTCGTACACAAATTCAATTGAGTGACGGAACAATAGTGTGGTTGAATTCCGGTAGTAAACTAACCTATCCGGAAGCTTTTGAAAGCAGCACACGTGAAGTAAAACTTATCGGCGAAGCCTACTTTCAGGTCAAATCGGATAGTGAACATCCATTTTATATCGATTTAAACGGCTACAAAATTAAAGCAACCGGAACCCGCTTCAATATTTCCAATTATACGGGTGATAAAGAGATCACTACCTTCCTGGAACACGGTAAAGTTTCGATACTAATGGGGGCCAATGAGGGTCAAAGTCAGCCGGTACGATTAAATGAGAAGGAAATAATTATCTTGAACAAGGCTCAAAAGCAGTACAAAATACAAAGCACGGATGGCCTCAAGTATCTGGGATGGATTAAAGGCTTGTTGATACTAAAAAATGACTGCATCATTAATGTGGCTGACCGGCTTGGTCGGTGGTATAATGCCGAAGTAATTTTTGATGACGAATTGGCCAAAAGCGGATATGTTTTCACCGCAACCTTCAAGCAAGAGACACTTGAAGAAGCGATGAAACTGCTCTCCTACAGTACTCCAATCACTTATAAGATCGTTCAGGGAGCCCAGTTGAAAGATTCATCCTTCAGTAAACGCAAAGTAATCATCACAAAAAAATAGGCCTATGACCAATCAAACAATAACTAAGCATCAAAAAAAGGGAAGCTGGTAACTTCCCTTCAGATTGCCCTGTTAGGACAGGACTTTATTAAATTATAAACTTAATACATGCAAATTTATGAAAAAAAATCATTCCTGGTACAGGGAATTGGATTATTACATCCTGATTGCAAATTCTATTAGAAAGATGAAAATAACTTTGATTGTTGTTTTACTCTCAGCAGTTCAAATACTTGCGAATAACGGGTATTCCCAAAATACACGGTTTACAATTACGAAAGAGAATACTTCCATAGAAGATGTTCTGGGCATTCTTGAAAAGAGCTCTGATTTTAACTTTTTATACAACGGTAAGCTTGTCGATGTTACCCAAAAAGTAACGCTTAACGTTAAGGATGAACTCTTGGAAGGTACCTTGAATGAATTATTCCGGAATATAAATATTACTTACAGGATTTTTGAACGTCAGGTCGTTTTGTCGCCTGCCGAAGGTACAGGAAACAGCCAGCAACAAAAAAAGATAACCGGTAAAGTCACTGATCCATCCGGGGCTACCCTCCCTGGTGTTTCTGTAGTTTTAAAAGGAACCACCAATGGTATAATTACAGATAATGACGGAAAATTTTCGCTGACCAATGTTCCTGAAAATGGCATTCTGCAGTTTTCGTTTGTGGGAATGAGAACTCAGGAAATTGCAATTGGAACTAAGGGATCGATTAATGTGGTCCTTACGGAAGAATCAATTGGAATTGAAGAAGTTGTAGCTGTTGGGTATGGAACTATTAAGAAAGCTGATGTTACAACCTCAGTCTCAACGATTTCTTCAAAGCTACTTGCCAACAGACCAGTGATGAGTCTTGCGGAAGCACTGGCAGGCCAGGTGGCTGGTGTTGAAATACAACAGAGCAGTGGTCAGCCCGGCGGATCAGATATTTTGGTAAGGATCAGAGGAACTAACTCTATTAGCTCAAACTCTGAACCACTTTACGTGGTAGACGGCGTTCCTACCCCAAATGCTTTGAGCATCATCAGTAATAATGATATCGAAAATGTTACCATACTCAAGGATGTTTCAGCTACTGCAATCTACGGATCCCGAGGCTCAAGTGGGGTAATAATGATTACTACCAAAAGAGCAAAACTTGGCGCTCCAACCATCTCTTTCAGCTCTTCGATTGGCATGCAGCAGATATCTCATAAGATACCAATGATGGGTAAGGATGACTATATTCAACTAATAATAGATTCCAAAAACAATGCCTGGGTAGACAGAAATCCAGCTGTCAATAAGGCTACTGACAGCAATGCTGTTCGTCAGGCTGGTGGTGCTGCAGGAAATCTAAACTATATTATACCAGACGGACAAACAAACCCGTGGGGATCTTTTAAATATAATATTCTCGATCCTAGCGATGTGGCAAAAATGGCAAACACTGACTGGCAAAGCGAAGTCTATCGAAATGCTCCGATATCGCAACAGGAAATTAGTATTACAGGTGGGACAAATGACACCCGGTTCATCATATCCGGCAATTATGACAAACAAGATGGTATTGTAATCAATTCGAACTACTCCCGTTTTGGCACAAGGGCCTATATTGAGACAAAGGTCCGGAAGAATTTAAAGGTAGGCCTGCAACTGATGGGAAACTATGGAAACGGCAGATTACAGGCGCAGGGAAGAAATCAGGTTAGTGGTGGTGGTTGGGGCATCAATCTTGGTGCTGTATCCATGGCTCCTGTTTTCCCGGTTACGAATACCGATGGTACCTACAGTGACATGAAACGGAATCCTGAAATTCTGGGTTCTGGACAACCAGGATTTAACCCTGTTGAGTTGGCTAACAATCGATATCACTACCAAAAGAACTACAGTTGGTCTGCCTACGGATTTGCAGAATGGGAGATAATCCCTAATTTGACTTACAAGTTCACATTAAACGGACAGATGGCACATGGAGAGGATAGCTTCTTCGAACCAAAGGGTGTGAATGACTATGGATCAACCACAACTGGAACACAGTCAAGTAATTCACAAGTCAACTCAGGAAGGTATCTCTTAGAAAACCTTCTTAACTATAAGATAACGCTGGCAAAAAAGTATAACCTTGCTTTTATGGGAGGTTACACTTATGAAAATGCGTCAACGGGTTCAATTTTCGCTCAGGCAAAAGATGCACCAACCAACTATGTTCAGCTGGTAAATGGCACTCCAATGGCTGCTTCCACAGGGGCTTCACAATTCTCGTTAATCTCCTATCTGGGACGCCTTCAATTTAACTATGACGAACGCTACCTGTTGACAGGTACTGTGCGTTCGGACGGTTCTTCGAGATTCAGCCCTGATAAAAAATGGGGCTCTTTCCCTTCACTTTCTGCTGGGTGGAACATTTCGAAGGAGGCTTTTATGGAGAATGTTAAACTTGTCAGCGATCTTAAAATTCGCGGGGGTTGGGGTATATCGGGCAACAACGCCATAGGTGACTTTGAGTGGCAGGGTAATATGGGAGGTAATTGGTATCCCACAGGCAATCCTCAAGCCGGAGTTTATGGGGTTACACCCGGCAGCAAAATGCAGAACTTCGATTTAACCTGGGAAAAAACGAAGGAATATAACATCGGACTTGATCTCGGAATAATCAAAAACCGGATTTTCGTAACTGCAGACTATTATAAAAGAACGTCCTACGACCTCCTTCTGATGATTCCTACCCCTGTTATTAGTGGTCAAACTTCAATATTGAACAATATAGGCACGATGCAGAACTCTGGGGTGGAGTTTACGTTATCGACTAAGAACTTGGTGGGCAATTTTAAATGGAACACAGAATTTAATATTTCTCATAATCGAAATGAAGTTTTAGCTCTCGGTCCCGATAATGCTCCGATATATGCCACTTCTGCTGTGGGAGGTCCTTGGTTTGTGACAAAAATAGGTTTTCCCGTTTCTACCTTTTATGGTTATAAGGTGGAAGGCATATTCAAGGATGATGCCGACCTGCAGAATCATATCCAGTACTTACCAGGAAAGGATCGTCCAGGTCAAATGTATTACAAAGATATCAGCGGGCCTACTGGTAAACCAGACGGTAAGATTGATGCGAATGATCAGACCAATATTGGGAATAATTATCCAGACTTTACGGCAGGCTTAACCAACCATTTTTCGTATAAAAATTTCAGCCTTGATGTGCAACTTACAGGCAGTTATGGCGGTGAAACTTATAGCATATTCTTTCGGGAATTTGTTAAAGGGACGAATGGATCAAGAGGTGCTCCGGCCTGGCTCCTTGACCGCTGGAAATCTTCTGCCGAACCGGGCAACGGTATAGTACCGGCTGTTACGACAGTTAACAGAGGGTTGGATAATGGCAGCACCTCTTACTTTGTACAGGATAACTCTTACCTCCGGGTTCGAAATGTTAGCCTTAGTTACGAATTCCATAATAGCTTATTGAAAAGCTTAAATATCAGTCAATTAAGACTATATGTAACGGCAAATAATCTATATACTTTTACGAAGTATTTTGGATATGATCCTGAGGCCAACACCTCCTCTTCTCTTGATCCATCATCGAGTGGTGCATTGACCAGAGGTGCTGACTATCTTGCGTATCCTATGTCGCGCACTTATACTATGGGATTAAATCTAACCTTCTAATCGAATTTCTGTGAATAACAAAATATATAAAATCATGAAAAAAATACTATATATTCTCCTGTTTAGTATCGGGATTTGTGGATGTGGCGACCGCGTACTTAACATAGCTGACCCGGGTAATTTTACGGCTGAGTCATTTTACAAAAATCAATCTGACATGGATGCAGCTGTAATAGGTGCCTATGGAAAATTAAGAGATATTTTCAATAATCCAAGTTTGCCTTTTTGGGGTGAAATACGTTCAGATAACTCGGGGTTTTATAGTCCCTCAGACGAAAAAAATCAAGTGAATTTATTTAACCCACTCATGGAAAACAGTCCAAGCGTTGAAAGCGTCTGGAATTCATCCTACTATGCCATAATTGCGGCAAATACCGTACTTGAACACGTTGATGGTGCTACTTATACAAATGAAACGATTAAAAAGCAACATATAGGAGAAGCCAAGTTAATCAGGGCCCTTTCCTATTTTTACTTGGCGCGGTTGTTTGGAGGAACTGCTTTAAATGGGCAGCTTCTGGGCGTACCAAAGCTTATTCAGCACGTTGGAGCGCAGGAGGCCCGTAAAATACCGAGAGCAAGTCTTGAGGACATTTATCAACTTATTGTAGAAGATCTTACAGTTGCTAAAACCAATCTTCCCCCAAGCCAATCCGGTACCAATGTAGGACGCTTTACCAGTATCTCAGCGCAAGCATTGCTAGGAAAAGTATACATGTTCATGGCGGGATTTCCACTTCTAAAGGGTACATCATATTACGCTTTGGCTGCAACTGAACTCAAGTCTGTAGCCGAAAATGGAACCATGATTCTGGTTCCAAGCTATATTCAGCTTTTTAGTTCGGTCGTTAAGAACAGCTCTGAAGCGATCATTGAAATTCAGTATCAATCTGATTTAAGTAAAGGCACTGGTAATTCGTTCCAATCTCAAATGTTAAGCAATGCTGCGGCTTCGGCTATGGTGCCTGCTGGCGATGCGGGTAACCAGAATAATAAACCTACACCTTCGATTCTTAATGCATTTTCACCTGGAGATCCCCGGAAGTCTGTTGCGTTTCGTCCGGGTTACATCCAATCTACCGGTAGCTACAAGGATGAAGCTTATGGACATAAGTTTTGGCAAAAATTAGGGCAGTTAAAATCGGATGTAGATAGTTATTCTAATTGGACCTGCAACTGGAAGGAGTTACGCCTTGCAGAGGTGTACCTGCTTTATGCAGAGGCACTTGTGAGAACAGGTGGAGATAAGGGAGTTGCTTTAACGTACGTAAATAAAGTAAGAGCCCGCGCCAGGAATACTAATCCAGTAGAAGATGTCACTATTGTATCAATTGAGGCACGTTATACCTCATGGAATGTTGGCATCCCTTCCGTTTCACTTAAGGACTATGTTATTGGAGACTTTGCTTCGGACTCCCAATTCTTGCTTGCAATTGAAAATGAATCAAGAGTTGAGTTTGCCCTTGAAAATAAACGATGGTACGATCTTGTTAGAACAGGACGTGCACCTGTCGTCATGAAAGCCGAGCTTTTAGCAGACGAGAATGTGAATCTAACTTGGAATGACCGTGATTTTGCTCTACCTATACCGCAAAATGTTATGCAGAGTGCTCCGGGCGCAATAATCCAGAACACGGGATATACCCAATTATAACGTACTGAAGTACAAATTAGAAAGCTATCACCAGCCTATGGAAATCAGGCATACCTGTCCCAGGCGGGTGATAGTATTCTTTCTTCTGTTTTCTCTCTGGAAATCAAATTTACAGAGAGAAATTTAAACATAATCCTTCGCTGTTTGAAAATTTATTCTGTTTAAAACGAATTTAAAATATGCTGCCATGAAAGTTAGAATTCTCTTTTTTTTCATCCTTCTCATTTTTTTTCAGAAAGTATCTGCCCAAGGGGATGGGTATTTACAAAAAAATGAGAAACGTATTTTTCTAATTGGGAGCTACTATCTTCCTTCAAATGATGGTGCCCTGAAGGAGATGATCGAAGCTGGTTTTAATTTATTTAAATGTGATTCTAAGGAAGACTTGGATCGTTTGCAGAAATTTCAAACTCAAGGGTGGATTCCTCTTCCGCTTACTGAGGGGGTATCCGAAAATCTAAAGAAAATTGTCAGCTCGGTGGCAGGTCACTCCGCCTTGGCAGTATGGGAAGGACCAGATGAGCTGGTATGGAATTTTACAGCCAACAGCGGTCTGTATAGGGATATGAAAATTCACAAAACCACCGGCGCCTGGTGGAATCTTTCACCCGAAGCAGTAAAGTACGCAAAAGAGCAAAGTGAAGTAATAATGCCTAAAATTAATGATGCGATTGCCTATGTCAGAAATGTGGATCCCAATAATCTGCAGGTCTGGATTAATGAAGCTGGCACCAGTGACATGGGTTATGTAACACAATATCTCGACGGTATAGACATTACTGGAAGTGATATGTATCCAATAAAGAGTAGTCTGGCAAAAGGAAGTACGAAGGGACGCCTGTCTATGCAACATATTGGCAGAGAGGCTAAACGCTGGACAGTCGTTAGTGAAGGTAAGCCAATTTGGATTGTTCTTCAGGGATTTTCATGGCATGAATTGGGTACAATAAGTGAAAGATTCAAAAACCGGCCTATTGCCTATCCCTCTTTTGCTGAGTCACGCTACATGGCTTATGATGTTATTGTCAACGGTGCCCGAGGCATTTTGTACTGGGATATGAGATATTTAACCTCTGAGGAGTACAGATTGTCGATCTATTCACTTGCCAATGAGTTTAGTGCCTTGCAACCTTTTCTAACAACGGACCCCAAATCAATATCTGTGACTGCATGTCAGCAGATGAATAATTCAGAAGGTCTTGTAGTTGGATCAGCTCGTCAGTTTGGAAGAGATTGGATGGTAGCATTGGTCAATGAAACCGATACGACTCAGATGGGTGTAATGGTCGAGGGGTTACACCACCTTAACGGACATAAACTCGTGGAACTTTATGGCGAGGACGATGTAGTAGTACGGAATGGTAAATTTTTAACACGTATGCGCCCCTTTGAAGTGAAAATTTTTGCAACAAGCAGAAAATGGGAAGGTACATTTAAAAAAGGAAGAAACTACTCCGGACTTTAATTTTGAATGAGATGAACTTAAATGCTTCTCATGTGAAGAAGTCAGGTCGTCGGAAATTTATTGGTAACCTGGGTATAGTGGCCGGAGCGCTCCTTACGGGTGCGCCCGGAGCCCGGGCAATCCGCTTTGAAGCAAATCGCAGGGAGATGCAGGATCGGATGAGCGCAACTTCGGAACTGAACCTGTCGTCAATACCCAACTTTTGTTCGCATGAACACTGGGGAAGTATCGGCTCAATCGGCTACATAAAAGATACAGGCTTTCGTTGCGATGCAGTTGCAGGTGCTCGTCCTTCAACCCCCACTTCAATTTGGGATCTGCTTCTTGATCCTTACATGGGAGCGATAATACAGCGTTCGGGCCTCACTGCTGACAGCGCTGCACGGGAGAATGGTTTCAATTCCATGAAAGATTGGTGGAAGGCTGATCCTTCCAAAGCATTGGCCGTATTTAAAAAGCTTTCTGCCTCAATAGGAATGCTTGGGACATATCATTGTACCTGCAGGGGTATTGAAAATCTGTACGGAACGGACATCCGGAATTTTGATTTGGAGCGATGGATAAGTGTTGATAAAGAAATTGAAAAACGGTATTCCAGTCTCTTTGAATGGCACCAGGAGGCAATGAAAAAAAATAATCTCAGCAAACTGATCCGTCCTGTACAACCTGAATTTTATCTAAAAGAAGATACCTCCGAATCAAAAAAACTTGAGCTCTCTTTTACCGATACTATTCTGCGTATAGACCCGCTGCTGGGAATGTGGAAAGAAAAATCGGCACGACGCGATTCGCTGGCCGAATTTACAGGAACAGATCCGGCAGATGCAAAAAGCTGGAGAACATTTATTACCGAGGTTTTTGATCTGGCAGCCCAAAACCGTGCCACGGGTATCAAACAACTTCAAGCTTACAATCGCACTCTGGATTTTCAGCCACGCAGCGACGGTGAGGTGAAATTCAGGGGAACCCTTACCCCGGGTGAGATAACTATTTTTCAGGATTGGGTCGTACATGAATGCTGCAAGCAAGCCAGCGACCGGCGCTGGCCTCATCAGGTGCATGTCGGAACAAATAATCTCCGGGAATCGGGTCCCCTGCCACTAGAAGACCTTTCGAAACGATATCCTCAAATGAATATTGTTATGCTCCATTGCTGGCCTTTTTTAAGAGAAGCGGGTCAGCTTGCCAGGAATTTTCCCAATCTTTACATCGATACCTGCTGGCTGCCTGTTCTGAATCCCGGCTTTCTGGACGAAGCGTTGGATTTGTGGCTTAACTATGTGCCCAGCCACAAAATTATGATGGCTCACGATAGTACGAGCATTGAAATGGCTGTCGGATCGTCGCTCTTTACAAGGGAAATTCTGGCAGAAAAGCTGGCAAGGCAGAAATCTGTCTTTCCCGGTGGCGACATGCGTTCACTAGCTCTTGATTTACTGCATAACAATGCAGTGCGGATGTACCGGATTGGAAATGAAGTTTAAATATTTATGAAGATGAGAGAATTGCTTAAAGTATTGCTTATTGTTTTCACGGTTGGCACTCTGAATTTCTGCAGCAGTCCAACCCTCACTGAGCTCGTGAAAAATGGGCAGAGCGAATTCATAATTATTATACCTCCCAATCCCGGCGAGCAGGAGAAACGGGCCGCCGATCTTTTGAGAAAGTATATAAAAGAAATGTCCGGATATGAACTTCGGGTTGCGTCTGAATTACAATCGGGACTTAAAGGGATTTTTATTAGGGAGGTAGCAGGATTGAATTACGACGGATACCGTATCAAAACCGAAAAGAATGGTTCGGTTTATATCGATGGAGGCAAGACAAAAGGATGTATTTATGGTGTAATCGCAATTCTTGACACTTATTTGGGTTGTCACCTCTATAGCCCAACATTTAAAATTATTCCCCGTAAGAAGTATCTTAGCATTCCCTTCATTAACATTTCCGACTCTTCATTTAACTCATCCAGAATGACGACTGCGCCCAAGGAAGTGACAGATGATAATGATCTGGTGGATTGGATGCGGTTGACCCCTTTGAATATTTTAAGTGCAGGAAACATGTTTGAATCACTGGTTCCAAGGGAGAAATTCTTTGCCAGTCATCCGGAATTCTTCTCAATGATTGATGGGATAAGGACTCCCGATCAGCTTTGTCCCCTTAATGAGGAAGTACTGAAAATCGCTATAGAGAAGATGAAAAAAGACGTTGCCGCGAAACCGGAAAGTAAGTATTGGACGGTGATGCAAAATGATGGTCCCTACTATTGCCAGTGCGACAAATGCAAAAAAGCAATCGCAGAGGAGAAGAGCCCTTCCGGTCCGATTATCCGCTTTGTTAACGGCATGTCCAAGGCATTTCCTGAGAAAACAATTGTTACGCTTGCTTATTTCTATAGCTTAAATCCTCCGGTAATTACAAAACCGGCGGACAATGTAATGATCGTCTTATGTTCAAATGAGGCAGGGCGCAGCATGCCCATTGCCCAGGATACAACACTTGACTCCCGGAAGTTTTTAGGATATCTGGAACGTTGGGGAAATATAACAAAAAATATATGTGTATGGGATTATGCAACCAATTACTGGTATGCCATCTCACCTTACCCTAACTTTCATAATCTGCAGCCAAACATGCAGTTATTCAAGCAAAACAATGTCAATAATCAATTTCAACAGGCAGATCTGAACAACGGAAGTGAGTTTGCGAATCTCAGATTGTATCTGCTATCTAAGTTAATGTGGAATCCGAATATTGATTTCAACGCTGAAATGACAAGGTTCATGCTGGATTACTATGGTTCTGCGGCTGTCTGGATAAAAAAATACATTGACCAGGCAGAGGCCGAACTCCTCAAGTCAGGTGTTCGGTTAAGATTTAACACTTCTCCCGAAATGTACAAAGATTCATACCTCAAGGACAAGGATCTGGCAGACTATACTCTTTACTTTGATAATGCAGAAAAGGCAGTACAAAATGATTCCGTTCTACTTAACCATGTTCAGGTCGCCCGATTACCGCTCAGTTTTGCCTACATCGATATTGGCATGCACAACCTTTATGGCTCCCGAGGATTTTGGGACAGTACCGGACTGGTGAGAAATAAAAAAATGGACGCCATCCTGGAAAACTTCGTTGCTGTCTGCAAAAAAGAAGGAATTAACTCTTTCGATGAGAATTCGCAGAACCTTCAGAACTTTTACGACATGGCAAAATTTGTAACTTCCAATGAAGCAGCGGTAGGCAATCTGGCTTTTCATAAAAAGGTAAGCTCCGACCTTCCCTTGAATGGAGAGCACAAATATTTCACTCCGAAGCTTTCTTTGCTTACCGATGGAATCAGAGGCGATAGGTCTAAAAGAAAACTTTACTGGATTGGGTGGAAGGGGGTTGACTTCAACTTAACAGTTGACCTGGAAGCGCAAGTAAAAGCCTCCACTGTGGAAGTAGGAAGCTTTTGGGCACCCCGACCTTGCATCCTCCACCCAAAAGCAGTTGAATGTTTTGTTTCGAACGATGCAAATAGTGGCTTTGTATCTGTGGGAAGGCAGGAATTGAAGGGAGATCAGCTGAAGGAGGATTACAGACATGTGTATTCATTTAAGGTTCCATTATCCATAACCGGATGTCGCTACATCAGGTTGCAAATTACCAGCATGAAGGTTATGCCAATAACTCATGCCAGAGCCGGAATGAAGGCATCTGTATTTCTGGATGAGATAGTGGTGAAATAATTATATCCTAAAAAAATAAATTTATTAAATTATGAAAGTTTTCAAAAATGGTTCAATTTTATTTAGTGTATTTCTGAGTTTCTTATTTGTCAGTCAGACAAATGCACAGCAACTTAACGACTATTCATATAAGGAAAAATTTGATCCCTTGTCAAATCAGACAAGAAATCAGGTTCAGTTTAATGGTTATACGAGTTTCTGGCATAATGACTTTAAAGAGTTGATCAGATATGGAAATCTGTTCAAAATGAGCATTCCCAATGTAGAAAAGACGATTGCACAAAATAGGATTGATATTGCTGAAGATCTGCAAATCCCCGGCTTATCTGTTCAGGAAGGATTTGTAAGCGGTTTGCTTTCGACCAATTATAGAATACTTGATAAACCTTCGCTCAAAGAACTCCAAGAAACAAGCATCACCGGTAATGTTTTGGTATTTACCGATCCTGGGTCAGAAGCAGGAAAAAAATTGATGTTGAAATTTTTACCTGATAGTTTACTCAAACGAGGACTTAAAAGCTTTCAGTTAAACTCCCTAAATTTTAATGAAGTAAATGCGTTCGTCCTTGAAAATGGTGTCAGAAAGATATTCGTTGTTGAATCATCAGATCCATTATCCAGAAAACATGTGAAAGAATTGCTTGAAAATACCCAAAAAATTCTGGAAGAATATGATCTTCATAAAGGGTGGTTTGGAGCAGAAACACTTCTGAAAAGTGTGACTTGTGTGCAAGGGCATCCATTGGAGTTAATCGGAAAGGGGATGAATGAGGGGAATACCTGGTTTATTTTTAACGGATACATGGATTTCTGGATGAAGGATGAGCTGGCCGGTTGGATGAATAAAACCAATCTTCCTGTCATTGCAGATGTTGGATTCTCACCCATCTTTGGCTGTAAAGATTACAAGGGAATCCAGGTGCAGGATATGATCACCAAACAATCATGGATTGATTTTGCCCACAGCAAGAATGGATATGTCTTCAGACCGGTTTTTGATCCAGAGAGTGATCCTTATCATTATGACGGGTATATTGCCACTGAGGGAAATAAAAAACAGATTGATAATGAAGATGTTCCATTTATCTTCACTACCGGTTCCATGGAGGGGGACCTAATCCCGAGCATGGTATTATTTATTAAAAAAGGAGAGAAACTTACCCACGATCGGCTTTGGGACGCTATCCTGAATCGGAGAGAAGTTGCTGTAATGAATCAGGGTAAGTTCATGGGACCGGCGCTATACAGAAACGCCTTACAAATGTTATTGCTGGACAGGTTTTATCTCGAGGAATATTTTGGAGACAAAATAGATCTTCAAGCTGAGGTTCAGGATTATAATTTGATTTTAACCGTTGCTAATAATTATTCCAGTGCAGTTTCTGGTGACCTGAATATCCAGCTTCCACCGGAAGTTATTGCGGTAGATGCGATTCCAACTGCCTTGGATCTTCCTGGCAATAGTTCAAAAGTAATTAAGATAAAAATACGCCCTCTGGCCAGTGGGATGAATGGTACCAATCCGATTGTTGCCGGATTCAAGTGGGGGAATAAGAAAAAAACGACAATGGCCATCCTTGATTTACCACCCGCTATTTCAGTTCACCAACTGCTCTATGGCCATGCTCCTTCCGTAAAATACCCGGTGAGTATCCATAATTTTTCAAGCAATTTCCCTTTTCCCGTTCAGGTACAGGTTTTTGCAAATGAGAAACCTAACAAAGCGCTTTTTACTGCAAATCAGATCAATACAGCACCTTTGGGTAAATTTCAGGACATGGAATTTGACCTTAAACTTGGCGCCGGAGCCTATATTGTTACAGTGAAAGCCCTTGGAGTTACCACATCAAGCCAGCTCGGAGTTGGTAAGATGGAAGGAGTTGCCCGTGCTTATCCTATCGATCTAAACAGCGATGGCATCAATGAATACCGTCTTGAAAATGACAGTGTTCAGGTAACTCTGCTAGCGACAGGTGCCAGAGTTATCGAATATATTGTAAAAAGCAAAAATGATAATCTGCTATTTAAACTCTGGCCTGAAAAACCAATTGATGACAATCGATCCTTCAGAGACAAAGAATTTTATCCGTATGGAGGATTTGAGGATTTTCTCGGTCAGGCAAGTATGGAAACTCACAAGATTTATGATGCGACAATGGTTCATGATAAAGGCGATTACGTGCAGGTAAAGATGGTCGCCGATTATTATGGGAACAGACTTGAGAAAATTTTTACACTTTATGGTAATTCTCCGCTGGTTGAAATAAGATTTGCACTTACTTTTAGTAATCCTGAAGCCAATGTAATCGGGCCACAACCTATTCTTGAACTTGGCGCTGCACATGGGACTGAAGACGTGTTTACTGTTCCGGCAGTTGAAGGATTACAGCAGTTCAGGATGAAGCCCGAAAGATATTATGGACATCTCTTCACATTGAAAGAGGGGTGGAATGCCGGATATGATGAAAAGGAGGACATTACTTTTGTAGGAGCATATCCCGTTAAACAGCCATTGTTCCTCCATATGTGGATGAATCACCCCAGCAATCCCGGTTCACATTATTATTACACCGAATTTCAGCCTTGGGTTCCGGTCACTCAGAAAAGTACAATGTATTTTTCATATTACATGTGGGGAGCTGGTGGTCCCTGGGAGAATGGTGTAAAAGAATTGAGAAAGAGAAATTTGATTTCCATACAATAAGCTGAACATCAGCTATTCAGCATGGAATGCGCTGTGGCACAATGGTGTACGCAGACTTCAAAAGTTTTTTCAACGAAAAAACACAGTAACTGAATGGATTTTAATCTTGTAACGAAATATTTATGTCATTAAATATCACTAGTGTCTCTTAATTTATGTTAACGCGCATCGAACTCCAATTGCAA
>JBAXOA010000099.1:0-16358 GCA_037133495.1 Mariniphaga sp.
TCTCCTGGGAATTAACTGATCAATGGAAAACCATGTCTGATGCCTTGGAAACACCCCTCCTTACCGGGGAAGATATTTATTTGCTGAAAAACTTTAAGCCACTTATTGATATCCATGCAGTAGACATTGTCCATCCTGACCTTGCCACTGCCGGAGGTCTTTTAGAAACCAAAAAAATCGGCGACTATGCAGAGGAGCATGGTGTAGCAATGGCGATGCATCAGGCGGGTACTCCCGTTTCTTTTATGGCCAGCGTGCACTGTGCAGCTGCGACTCAAAATTTCTTAGCCCTGGAGCACCATTCGGTTGATTTATCATGGTGGGAGAGCCTGGTAAAGACAACTGACGGAAGAAAATTGATCACAAAAGGTTTTGCCAATGTACCGTTCGATGCACCCGGACTGGGAATTGAATTAAATGAAGACGTGTGCGGGAGCATTTACATCTAAAGGACAAAAGCTTTTTTGCTCCGACAACAGAGTGGAACGAAAAGCGTTCCCATGATAGAATTTTCAGCTGATTTGCCGCATAAAGGAGTGTTTTATTAATTGATAATTGCATTTGCCAATGAAAAAAATGAATATATACCGAATTGTGATGGGCTTGGCCATCCTGTTATTATTAGTTTCACTTCTATTGGTGATAACAGGAAATGGTGCAATGAGCGGACCTTCGCTTATCGCATTTTTTATTTTACTGGCTATTGGAGTAAAGGGCTTCAAGGCCGTAAAAGGGTTTTCATATACGATCTGGATTTTTACGGCAGTCACTGCTTCCATGTTTTATCCTCAGTATTTTACCTCAGTGGGTGGATTTCAGTTTAAGATACTCATTGTGCCCCTTTTGCAGATCATCATGTTTGGCATGGGATCTCAAATGAGTCTGAACGATTTTACCGGAGTAATTAAAATGCCTAAAGGTGTAATTATTGGAGTGGGATCGCATTATCTCATCATGCCACTTGTAGCCTTTTTTATTTCCCGTATATTCAATTTCCCGCCTGAGATAGCTGCAGGGATTATTTTAATCGGATGTGTTCCGAGTGGATTGGCCTCTAACGTGATGTCGTATATTGCTCACGCAAATCTTGCTTTGGCTGTAACGATTGGTGCCATCTCGACACTTATCTCGCCTTTTGTCACACCTATGTTAATGAAATTGCTTGGTGGTCAGTACATTGAAGTCAACTTCTGGAGCATGATGCTCGATATCCTGAACATGATCATTCTCCCGATTGTAGCCGGTTTTATTTTTAATCTCTTCAATTCCGGAAAAGAAAAAAAGCGGTCAAAAATTATTCAGCTTAGTGTTTTTTTCGTGATAATACTGCTTACTAATCTGGTTTTTATGAAAGCTAAACAAGCCGATATTGCAGGATTCACGGTTGCTTTGGTAAAGTCGCTGAGCTTGTTCTATTTCCTTCCAATATTAGGTGCTGTATTTTTGCGTCATTTTTTGAAAGAAGACAAGCAGTTAATGGGAAAAATCCTTTCTCTCGTGTCGATGGTTGGAATTGCTGTCATCATTACAATTATTACCGCTACCGGCCGGGAAAGTCTTCTTAAAGTCGGTGCCTTGCTTCTGGTGACGAGTTTGCTGCATAATATCGCCGGCTATTCTTTGGGATATGGCGTATCATGGGTTTTTGGAATGCCCGAAAAAGACAGACGTACAGTGGCGTTTGAAGTGGGCATGCAAAACGGCGGTTTAGCCTCAGGTCTGGCACTTCAAATGGGCAAGATTGCTACAGTTGGACTCGCTCCCGCTATTTTTGGCCCGCTAATGAACGTAACCGGATCTGCTTTAGCTACCTGGTGGCGGAGCAGACCTCCGAAAGAGTAATCAAAAAAAATGGCGCTGCCAATCGTAACATCAACAACTAATTAATTGTCGTGATTCCGTTTTGATAATATGCTGTAAATCAATAATAAATCTCATTGTAAATTGACCATTATAAATTGATAATTAATTAAATGACCTATCATTAGAAATACTTTTTAATCATGGAGAATTCAAAATCTTATTCCTCTGCAAGCCGGCGTGAAGCATTGAAATTATTAACTGTTGGCTCTGCAGCAGGATTATGGGGACTATTGGGATCACCCGAAGCCAGAGCGGAAAGTTATGTAGCGCCCGCTTATACGAAGGGACTGGCTCCGTTGAAAATTAAGAGTGTCAAGGCTATTGCAACGGCCCCATCAGGGTCAAACCTGATTGTTGTGAAAGTGGAGACAACAGAACCGGGTCTGTACGGTCTTGGATGCGCAACTTTTACACAACGCGCCGAAGTGGTTGTAACCGCGATTAATAGTTATCTGAACGATTTTTGTGCCGGCAAAGACGTTGATAATATTGAAGATATCTGGCAGGGAGTGTACGTAAGCTCATACTGGCGCAATGGTCCGGTTTTGAACAATGCACTTAGCGGACTCGATCAGGCATTGTGGGATATTAAAGGGAAACGCGCCAATTATGCCTGTTTTAACATCAGTTGAAGGACAACCCTTGTGCCAGCCGGTACATCATGCGCAAATAAATCGACGAAATCGATGTGATGAAGATCATTATTATACTTGGAATTCAACAGGTTGAGCCTTTGTCTGATTATTTCCAAACCTTTGTTGGCATGTTCACTCTTTTTCTGTCTTTTGGTGAATTCTCTTCCTACACCGTTATCTTCAATGCTGATTATCAAAACGTTATCACTTCGTTTAAAATCGATAATAATTGTTCCTGCTTTTTCACCGCTTCTAATGCCGTGTTTGATGGCATTTTCGATGATGGGCTGGATTAACATCGGGGGCAGCAGAACATTGCTATCATCAACCTGGCTGATAAATTCAATCACGAGCTGATTTTTGAATCTGATTTTTTCAATCTCGACATATTTTTTCAGGAACTCAATCTCAGATGAAAGATGAATGTACTCTTCGGTTGCATTTTCCAGATTGGATCTGATTAAACCAGCCAAATTCCCGACATAAACCAATCCTTCCTCAACATTTTTTCTCAATATGAATGCTTGTACAGTTTGCAACGCATTGAAAATAAAATGAGGGTTCATTTGAAGCTGCAAAGACCTTAAAATCAGCTCAGAATTGAAAATAATAAGTCTGTTATTTTTTTCATGCCGGGATTTTAACCATTCGATACGAATAGACATCACTAAAAATACCCCTGTAATCAACAAAATTCCAAGCAAAAGGAAAAACCAGACTGTTTGCCAAAATGGAGTTTGAATTTTAAAAGTTATTGTCTCCGAGTGTCTTGCCATATTCTCTTTATCGAAAGCCTCCAATACTATTTCGTATTTTCCCGACCTAAGTGATTGCAAAACAACGTGATTATCAGGAATCCAATCCCCATTATTAATTTTATACCTGTATTCGGTATTTTTGTTAAACGGATAATTTATGGCATTACAATTAAAGGCAATCTGCCTCTTTGTGTAGGAGATGGTTTTCCCGTTAATATTGGTTATGTTTTCTTTTACTCCATTTATAAAGGTGTTGCTGAAATTCAACTTTCGAAAAGCATTGTGGTTGAACACGGTATCAATCTTTACTATTTGGTGAAGTGTATGAACATACAGGTTGCCCTTAGAATCGGTAATTGGAGATACTGCTGAAACAAAATCATACCCGTTGAAACTGTTATAGAAATGTTCAATCGAGGGTTTTTCTGAATAAAGATTCTTCTTCGAAATAACATTTAAACCTTTGTTTGTCCCAATAAAAAGGTAGTTCCCATTAAATTTCAGCCATTTGCAATTATTCCCAATGAGATTGCATTTTGACAAATCCAATGCTCTTTTTACAAAAAGGCTGTCGGAAAAGCCAATTTCAAATAAATTTCCGTTTGCTGAGCAGCACCATATGTTACCATCAGCATCCTTGTCTATATCGGTCAGCGAATTGTCAATTCTTGAATTACTTTCATCAATACCGAAGACCTGATTTTCTTTAATGGCATAAAGACCATTATAATTGGACTGGAAATAATAAATTCCCTTTGATTCAATGATCTCAGATATGTCATTGATACTTCCCTTTCCCCCTTTGGGAATCACGTAACCGATTGAGTCCTTTAAAGACGGATAATACCTGAGAGGCAAATAGTTGATAATTGAATAAGCACTCTTGTTCATCACCTTAAAAGTCCCAACCGCAAAGGGCAGATAGGTTTTTAAATCGGGCACTGATATTGCACCTAATGCAGTATTCACATAGAGCCTGCCTCCATCCTGAGTGAATGAAGCGAATTCACAACCCCGGGAAGAATCAAATAGCTTTCGGAATTTTAATCCAAGTCTGCTGTTTTTACTATTCCACTCTGAAGTTAATTTTTTGGTTGCCTGCTGTTTTGTGATTATCGGAATCAGATGGTTATCTTTAACAGTGTAAATATTGTCTTCGGTTAATACCATTAGTGAGTCACCGGCAAGTCCGATATCGAGGATGGTTCCATTATTTGTATAATCAATCGATTCGAAAGGGGATTCAAAATAGGCTGTTAATCCGTTATCCCGACAAAACCATGAAACGTTTGATGTACTGTCGAATAGAATTGAGTAGACGGTTTGAGTATTTTTTTTAATGGCTAATGAATGGGAATTATTATTTTTTGTGTCAAACAGGATGATATCTCCTTTAAATCTTCCATCACCTATTCCACCCACCCAGTACTTATAGTTTTTGTAAGGAGACATACTCCAAATCCAAATAGAACTGTCAACTTTTGCATTTGGGATTTGCTTTGGCAGGTTATTGATACTCTGTTTGGAAATATTATTGTAGTCCCCACTGTACAGGGTATCGTTCAAAACCATAGATGCAAATCTGCCCTTCTCTGAAATTCTTGTGGCATATGACTTATCAGGATATTTGTCATTGATAAATATTTGAAATAATCCTGTCTGGTCGCCTTTCAAAGCCGTGAAAAATAATTTGTCTCCTTGTCCTGTTATTGAAAGTATAATCGATTTGGAAGTTATATCTCTTTTATAATCAATGGGTAACAGAAGTGAATCCTTAAGAAGGTATATCCCGTCTTCGGTTCCAACTATGACCTTTTTATAGAAATTGCTGAAGTATAATTTGCGGAATGAATCAGGATATTTACTCCTTAGATGAACGACCTGTTTAACAGAGTCATTTCGGATGATTGCCAGTCCCCCCTGAAAACAACCCGCATAAATTGTATTTGTTTCATCTACGGTAAGAGCCCATACTTTATTCGAAGGAAGACCATTTGATTTATAAATGTTCTGGAATTTGTCCCCATCGAACCTGGAAATACCATTATCTGTGGCAATCCACATTAATCCATTATTGTCTTTAATGATATCCCTGACCATATTCCCGGCCAATCCATCATCTTCGGTAAAATTGTAAATGGGCTTTATCTGGGCATCGAGTGACCCGAACAGGCCAGACAATATAAAAAGGAGGATGAAAAGGATAATGCCTTTCAATTTGTCAGCATTTGTTTGATTTCTTTTGTAATATCCACCCTGTTTCTTACCGATACAGGGATTTTCATTCCACTCTTGAGAAGCAGGTGGCTTTCATTGGCACGTACAAATTTCCGGATATAATGGATATTTACGAGATAGGATTTATGAGTGCGGTAGAACTGGTTGTTTGGAAGCAGTGCCTGCAAGTCTTTCAGCGATTTGGAAATCGTAATTTTTTTACCCAGGTAGCTGACCAATACGCACGAGGACTGCTCAGCATAACAGTATTCAATATTTTTGGTATTTTCCATTACAAAGCCTGTCTCGGTTTCAAACACTAAGTTCTTGCCGTCCATTTCAGCCGAGCAGAGGATATTTATTTTATCTTCAAGTTCTCTTTGAATTTGTTCCCGATCCAATAATAGACCTACCTTAGCGAGGCATTCGTTTAAATCCCAAAAATTGACTGGTTTGAGAAGATAATCTGTGGCAGAGTTTTTTATTGCTTCGATTGCAAATTGTTTGTAGGCGGTAACAAATATGATCTTAAACTCCGGGTTTTTAAAGTAATTATAAATCTCCATCCCACTCTTATTGGGCATATCAATATCCAAAAATACAATATCGGGTTTAGTTGCATTAATTATTTTTATCCCTTCATCCAGACCATAGGCCGTACCCACAACTTTAACAGGCTTTTGAACAAATGTCTTCAGCAGTTGAGATAGAACATCTATAGCATCATGTTCATCATCAATCAGGACAGCTGTAATCATAATGTTTTTTTTCAAAGCTATTAAGAAATTGGCGAAAAATCAAGCACGATTTCTTAACGTATATAAACAGGGGATTAACGTTTTGGGATTTACACTAGACTCAACAGAATCAATATCTGTAAATGACATTGATTTCTTCCGTTGGCGTTCAACTGAGCTCACGCCAAAGTCTGACGGAAGTAAATGTGCCAATATGCTAATATGCCAATGTGCTAATAGTCTACAGCCCAATATGCTAATATGCCAATGTGCTAATAGTCTAAAAGCCTAATATGCTAATATGCCAATGTGCTAATAGTCTACAGCCTAATATGCTAATATGCCAATGTGCTAATAGTCTAAAAGCCTACAGCCTAATAGTCTAAAAGCCTAATGTGCTACAGCCTAATAGTCTAAAAGCCCAATATGCTAAAAGCCTAAAAGTCTACAGCCTAATAGTCTAATAGTCTAAAAGCCTACAGCCTAATAGCCTATTACTCAGAATTGGAGCAGGTATCCCACCAAATTAGCTGTTTCGCTAAGACCCAGTTTTTTTCTGAGACGCGAACGGGAAACCCTTATGCTGGCCTCTTCCTGGTGGATAAAAGCTGCGATCTCCTTTGAGCTCATGTTGAGCCGCAACAATGTGCAGAGTCGAATTTCAGCCGGCGATATATCGGGATGCACTTCGAGAAACTGTTTGTAAAAAGAGGGATTTAACTCCATGAAGTTCTCTTCGTACCGCTTCCATGCCTCATTCAACAGTTGAACCGATACATTGCCTGTAATCTCGTTGATTTGACTTTCGAGTTCCGGAAAATCTTCTTTTAGACGGGTCAGTTTTTTTGAGATTTGTTCATGAAGTTCGGTCAGCCGGCTGAGCTGAAGCAAGGAGGCAGAAAGCTCGTTGTTCTTATTGAAAATAACCAATTTATAGTAGGTAACAAAGGATAGAATTGCCTTAACCCTGGCAAGCAGTTCGATCTTTTCGAATGGTTTTTTGATGAAATCGATCGCCCCTTTCTGATAAGCTTCCTGAAGATGCTCTGCTGTAGTGGCAATACCGGTCACCATGATTACCGGAATTTCGTTAGTTTTGACATCCTTTTTTAAAATTTCGAGGGCCTCAATCCCATTCATTACAGGCATCTGCCAGTCCATCAGGATTAAATCGGGCAGGTGATCTGCCGCCTGTTTCACTGCGATCTTACCATTCTGTGTCGTGAATACCTCATAACCAGCATCCGAGAGGATATCCTGCATGATGGTCAGGTTCACTGCTGAGTCGTCGGCGATGAGTAGCTTATGTTTCATAATTGTTTTTTAGGCAGCGTAACTTTAAAAATACACCCTTTGCCGGCCTCACTCTCTACCGAAATTGATCCCTTGTGATAGTTGACAAATTCGTTGCAGATAATCAGGCCAAGCCCTGTGCCCGATTCTCCTGCAGTGCCGGGGCGTTGAGCCGTTTCGTACTGGTTGAATAATTTACTGATCTCCTGGGTTTCCATTCCAGTCCCCTGATCAATGACCGAGATTGTAACTTGATTTTCATCTTCATGCGACCTGATTTTAACCACACCCTGGTTAAATGAGAACTTGATGCTATTCGAAATCAGATTTCTTAGGATCAGATTAATCATTTGCAGATCTGCCTCAATTAAAATCTCGTGACTTGCCTCATTGACAATCTCAATCTGCTTTGATTTGGCGATGCTTATTCCCGAGGAGACATTTTCGGCGATTAAATCTCCAAGATTGGTTGGTTGAGGATTAAATGAGATCAGCTTGGTTTGCGTTCTTGTCCACATCAGCAGGTTTTGTAACAGGCTGTAGGTGTTCTGTGCTGTTAGCAGGAGGTTGGTATTATACATGGCGGCGCGGGTATTTCCTGCCGTATAAGCTGTTAACTCTTTGGAATATAATATCATTGCATGAAATGGATTGACCAGGTCGTGGGCAATAATGGATAAAAACCTATCTTTGGTTGAGTTGAGTTCTTTCAATTTTTTTTCTGTCTCTTTTTGATTGGTGATATCAGAAATCAGGGTGATAATGAATTTTTTTTGATCCAGATTCAACAGCGATATAAAAAGGTGTACCGACCGGGGCTTTCCTTTAATAAGCAGCATCGTTTCGTATGCCTGTATTCTGGTATTTTTTGAGATCAGATTATATAATTCCTCCTGTTTCGCAGCGTCAATGAGTCCCAAATCATAAGTCGTTTTTCCCAGAAAATCCCTTTTGGGCAAACCTATGTAATCACCAACTGCAAAGTTGGCATCAACTATTCTGCCGCTTTCATATTCTGTAAGCAATACAGGCAAAGGTGAGAGTTCGAAAAGACTGTGAAATCTCGTTTGGCTCTCTAAAAGGTTTTCCTCCACGGTTTTCCGCCGGTTAATTTCATCCAGCAATGCATTTTTATCGATTTCGAGCTGGTTGGCGCGTGCTTTCTCATGTTTTACCTTGATCATTTTTTCGGTTAAACCCGAAGTAAGAAAAACAGTAAAAAGGGCGCTTGCATACAAGGGAGAATTCGAGAAAAACAGGTTTGGTCCAATCCAGGAGTTGAGTACAGCAATATAAAGTAACGAGGCCAGGATAACCGGCAAAAAGGAAAACATATAATAGCGTGCCATAGGAGCTTTCTTCCGGGAGAGGTATGCCGCTATAGAAAATTGGATTAAAAAGGAAATAATATGGGTGGAAATCAGTAAGAGTTCTGAAACATGGGGACTTAAAATACCTGTTCCTGCCAGAAGACTGTATAAGAAGCAACCAGTAATCGCCCCCATTTCGATCTGCCAAATACGTTTATAGTTCTTTAAATTCAAATAATGAATAACAAACAGGGATTGGAATCCATAGGTAAATCCCGCAAAAATAAACCGCAATTTTTGAAGGATTACAGGATGATCAAATACAATGGTCTCGTAGAATGATCCTGTGATAACAGCCATAAAACACAATGCGGCAGCAATCGAAAACAGTAAGAACAGGAACCCTTTTTCGCGGCTGGTAATCAGCAGCACAAGGTTAAAAAGGAATGCGGCAAGTAATATTCCCCACGCGGGCAGGTAAACATTTCGCTGTGCATTTTCTATTTTGTTAAAAGCGAGAGGGGTAGAAATAACGATCGGGACAATTAGAAGCGAACAGCTTTGAACCCTTAAGTAAACGCTCACCTGCGCACTCTTGCTCAGCACCAAGGGGAAGATGGGCGCCCGTTGCTGGTAGGTATTCTTCGTCAGGATCCCCTGTTTATCGGAAAAGAGCAGCGCTCCTGTATTCGAATCATAAACAAAAATTGAGACCTCGTCAAGTGTCCAGTAGTTGATATGTAAGATCCAGTCATCCCGATCCGAATTATTTTGCATCGTAAAAGTAAACCAATAGGGTTCCTTTTTAACCCCCAAATTAGGAGTCTCCCCATTCTTAAACGTTTGCCAGATGGTGGAATCACTTTTTATCCTGTCAATACCTTTGTTGAAATCTGTATCGATTGTATACTGAAGAAAGTGTGAAACATCAACAGATTGCTTCTCATTGGATAATACGAGTGTCCGGGCGCTTAACGAGGCAGTTCCAAAACAGCAAAGCAAACAAACCAGGCAAAGCAAAAGATTCCTCATTCCCAAATAATTTTTGTCCTGACAAAAGTACACTTTGTAAACCTAGATTTTTATTGTCAGTTGCACAAAGACGTTAGCATTATGATAGCAGAGGGTCACCCTCACTTTTCGATTCTTGTTAATATATTGCTGACGTTTTTTTGAAAACAACCTTTTTTTAGCTATTCACTTCGCCTCAACATGATCCACCGCGCGAAAAAAGGATCGTCAATGCTATATCCCGTTTCATCCTTCAGTAATATACCCCTTCCGGCAAGACGCAGAAGGGAGCTGAACACCGTACTGGCCGCACCTGACCCGAAACGCTTTGAAAACTCGTCCGACAAGGGTGAAATACTGCTTGCTGACATCCCGTAAATAATCCTCATATCGGTGCGGTTGAAGGTATTCCACAGCCTTTCATAATCATTATCGTGGCTCCGTACCAACTCATTTGCAGCCAGCTCAACAACTCCGGGAGCAAAGCCGGAGCGCGAACACAGCTCCCATACCGTAAAGGCTAACTGCTGGGTATAGTATGGATGGCACCCAGTGATTTTAAGGAGCTCACCAGACAACTCATTCGCATTTTCGAGAATCCCGGCGAATTTTTCTTCAAGAAAAGGGGTGAATTTTTCTTTTGAGATTTTGCCTATGGACATTAGCGTGCCAAATCGGTAAAACGGAGAGGATCTCTTCCCGAAGATCTCCCTGATCATTGACTCGCTGCTACCCATGAAAATATAATTGATATGACTGTGATTCTGCATCACGGAGCGGAGAAACCTGTCAAGACCATTCCCAATCCTGAAAATATCCTGAAATTCATCGAGAACAACCAGGATCTTTTTTTCTGCAGTGCCCAACTTTTCAATCAGGTTTAATACATCCTCGAGTGGAATCAAATCATTGGAACCCTGTTTAAATGGTATTTCAGTTTCACCCGTAACAGGGTTTACGGTCACAATTGGAATAATCCGAAACGACTTAATGTGGTTCTTCAGTTTTTCAAAAGGGTAGATCCGGTAGATCCTTTTCAACAGTTGTGATGCAAAATCTTCAACCGACAACACAATCTGGACATCGAGAAAAACAAACCGACGCTGCGATTCATTAACAATCTTCCTTATAAGGCTTGTTTTTCCAAATCTTCTCGGACTAATAAGGATTAAATGGTTTTCGCCTTTTATGTAGGAGGATATCCGCTGCAATTCTTCTTCCCTGTCTGTAAAGAACACGCCATCAACAACCTGGCCGAATTTAAAGGGATTTGTTTTCATAACTTGCGATATTTATCGTTGCGTAGATACTCGTATACAATATTACGAAAAAATTCGTATAAATTAGAAATTTTTAGTAAAAGAGTATAAATATTTCTTATCGTATCCTTTCTCCCCGGTTTCGTCCGTCAGTTGACGGAGGGGTTATTCAGATTTAGCCACTTCGTAGCACAAAGACAATAAATAGAAATACCCACATGATTTGTCACAGAGCCTGTTTTTCCAATTCCTTGTTAACATATTGCTAACGTTTTTGTTTGAAAAGTCCCGATTTTTTACTATTTCTTTGAGTAGTCAAATTTCATCCTGCTTGTAAGGTAAAATAAAATTATACTGCTTTTAAAATCATTTAAATCAAACGTAAATTTAATATACAAACCAAAATGAAAAACCTCAGAACTCTCCTTTTCGTAGCCATCCTTTTTGCAATGGCGGCAGTTTCAAACGCCCAAAGCGTGGGGATTAACTCCGATGGCTCTACACCAAACAGTAGTGCGATGCTCGATGTAACGTCAACCAACAAAGGTTTTTTACCGCCACGGGTTACGCTTACCGGAACCACTGACGTTTCTACCATTGCCAGTCCGGCAACAGGTCTCTTTGTTTATAATACCGCCACAGCAGGCACCTCACCAAGTAATGTAACCCCCGGACTTTATTATTATGACGGTAGTAAATGGCAGCGAATTATTAACCAACAACCTGATGCAACAATAGAGTTTAACCAGCTTACACCAACTACGGCAGGTGTGGTTTTTACCCCAAATACACCGGCAAGTAAAGATTATGTTTATGTGAGTACTGTCGATAATTCACAATGGACGTATAACGGCAGCATCTATGTTACTTACACTCCTCCTGCAAGCACCGCTTGGAACCTTGCCGGCGGAACTACTGATGCAGGAAGTAATAAAACTGGGGCTATTTCCCGCACAGGAAATGTTGGGGTAGGCACAACTCCAACTGTTAGATTAGATGCAAGAGCAACTACTGGTGATGGCGCTGTAGGGATTGGGACATCTTCTGCAACTGCTTCTACTACTGGTGCTGGCGCTTTACGCTACAGTACTTCAAGTGGGGGAATATTGGAATATAGTAATGGAACAGCATGGAATACCTTGACCAGTACAGTTACAAAATCTACGGTCATTGCTTCAAAAAGTAGTGCGCAAACAATTATCCACAATACTTCAGCGACTGTTGCCGGATGGACAGAGATTGTGGATAATAATAATACTTTTAATCCGTCAACCGGTGTATTTACTGCACCTAGAACCGGAAACTATGTATTTAACTTTAGTTACGCCTTTTCTGCATCTAATTATTCTTCAACACCTTCAGTGATTGAAGCTTGGATGCAATGTTCAGATGGAACTAAATTAAGAAAACAGCTTCTTGCTGCGCCAATTAGCGCAACTAATCAAAGGTGTGGAGCATTGATATCATTTGTTGTAAATCTTATATCGGGCCAAACTTTGAGTGCTGCCATTTGGCATGATACAGGGGCCGATCGAAGTTTAGAATTCAATGGAGGAGGGGCAGGATTCGTCAATATTTCTATTGTAGAACTTTAACTTAAATTACTTGTAACAGCTTACTTATTAGTATAAATAAAAATTATAAATTATAATATTCAAAGTAAAAAGTCCTGATATATCGGGATTGGATTAAAATAATGCAAAAGCTAGCAGCTAGCAGCCAAAAGCAAAAAAGTAAAAAATATGAAAAATAAGATAATAATAACACTATTAGTGATAGTTAGCTCACTAACGAGCATGGCCCAAGTAGGAATAGGAACCACCACTCCAAATGCTTCAGCTAAGTTAGATGTAACATCAACTTCTCAGGGGTTTTTACCTCCACGAGTTGCCTTAACTGCAACTAGTGATGCTACTACAATTAAAAATGCAGCTGGAACAAGCATTACTCCTGCAACGGGACTCTTTGTTTACAATACTGCAACTGCAGGTTTATCTCCGAGTAATGTAACACCGGGACTTTATTATTATGACGGCAGCAAATGGCAACGAATTATAAACCAACAACCAGATGCAACAATAGAATTTGACAAAGCTACACCAACTACAGCTTCAGTTGTTTTTACACCAAACACACCAGCTAGTAAGGATTATGTATATGTGAGTACCATTGATAATTCGCAATGGACCTATAATGGTTCAATTTATACTACTTACACTCCTCCTGCAAGCACCGCTTGGAATTTAGCTGGAGGATCTACTGATGCAGGAAGTAACAAAACAGGGGCTATCTCTCGAACAGGGAATGTGGGTGTGGGCCCAACCACTCCACCAATATATGGGGGTTATACTTCAATGGCTTTAAGTAATGCCACAAATGGCGGAGTATTTGATTTTATGAATGGCAGTAATAAAGTTGGAACCATTTATAATGATGCCAGTAAATTAATAATTGGAACCGTTGGAGTTACCCCCAATACTATTCCACTTGTTTTCATTGCGGGAGGTTCTGGTTCTGAAAGAATGAGGATTACGGGAACAGGTAACGTGGGCATTGGAGATAACTCACCGGCTTTTAGATTTAGTGTTTTTAATAATATTGATGGAGCATACCCTGCGCGAATCTATAATGGTGCCAACTCAGGTAACGCTCATGGTCTTCTTATAAGGGCCGGATCAAATGGTACTCCTTTTGGCGCTGTTATGATTGGTTTTCAGAATATTGATGGTGCCACGATTGGCAATATCACCCAAAATGCTGCATTCACTGTTTCTTATAATACCTCTTCCGACCGTCGTTTGAAAAACAATATTGTAAATACCCACTTTGGCATCAACGATTTGATGAAAATACAAGTACGCGATTATGTTTACAAAGCCGATGCAGGCAAAACATTAACAACCGGTTTTATCGCACAGGAGCTGTACGATATTTTCCCAAATGCGGTTAGCAAACCGGCAAAAGACGAAGATATGTGGAGCGTTGATTATGGCAAAGTAACACCATTGCTGGTAAAAGCCATATAGGATCAGCAAAAACAAATTAATGAGTTAAAAGCTTTGGTTGAAAAATTGCTTCAAAACAAAAAATAAGAACATCGGCACATCAGTATTAAACTACACAATAAGATGAAACACCCTAATTTATTACTCACAATTGCTTTGCAGTTATCCGTCTTTCAGGCCTTTAGCGGTCCTGGTATTATCAACTCCGGGGGGCGTATTGTCAGCAGTGGGACCGGCAGCTACTGGGTGGTCAGCGGGGGTAATTTCAACCTTACCAGCCGGAGTGTTGACAACCTGGCATCGATGAACAACCTGACAATTGCTTCGGGGGCTTCGCTCACCATCGATTCACAAAGTTTCCTGACCGTTACCGGAGCAGTAACAAACAGTAATTCCACAGGTACAGTGGGGCTTACCGTCAACAGCGATGCCACCGGTACCGCCTCACTGATCACCCCATCGGCCACAGGCACAGGCGCAGCCGCTGCCCAAAGGTATATGTCTGCCGGTGCATGGCACCTGGTATCAGCACCTGTAGTACAAACGGTCTCCGGATTTTTAACTGCCAATGCCAATATTCCGACCAACAGTAGTTCTTACAGAGGAATGATGGATTATAATCCGGCATCAAACAACTGGAATGCCTTCTTTACTGACGGAAGCGGGAATGGGAGTCTGGGAGCAGGTAAAGGATTTTGTGAACGGGTGGGAGCAAGTGCTGCTGTTACAGCCACCGGACTGCTTCAGGCCGGGGCAAAAGGCGTAGCTGCCAGTGCCGGATACTGGGACTGTATTGGAAATCCTTATACTTCAGCCATCGGAATTACATCTGCCAGTACGGCAACAGATAAATTCTTAGCGGTGAATACAGACAATTTCGAACCTTCGTATGCCGCCATTTACGTATGGGCAAAAGGTGATTCATTCAATGGCTATAACGGAAATTACACCCCTGTTTCAAATGTACCCACAACCGGATTCGACGATCTTCCACAAGGACAAGCCTTTATGGTGAAACGTAAAACCACCGGCGGGGCAGATTTTAGCTTTACCACCGCCATGCAGCTGCACAGTGGCGCTTTAGAACTCAAATCGGCACAAACACCCTGGCCCATTATTAAATTGGTGGCTTCTGCCAACTCCCAGACCGGTTCTACCCTCATCGCCTTTAATGATGGCATGACCAAAGGGCTTGATGTGACTTACGATGCCGGTCTGCTTCGTGGTGGCAGCGATGTGCAAGTTTACACTAAACTGGTCGAAGCGTCTGGAAACACTACTCCATTCGCGATTCAGGCATTGCCCGATAACAACTTCAACAGCATGATTATCCCGGTAGGAGTCGAATCCAGGATCGGTGGCGATGTTGTCTTCTCGGCCGAAACAACGAACCTTCCTTCCAACTGCAAAGTGATTCTGGAGGATAAATTGACCAAAACCTTTACCGATCTTTCAGCCAATACCTACAAAGCAGCAATACTGCCTAACAGCACCGTTGCCGACCGGTTCCAGCTACATACCTCCGCTGCCACCATCGGTGCGACAGGTCAGAATATTCTGTCGGGTAAGTTAAATGCTTATGCAATAGGCAATACCGAGATTCGCGTAGTAGGAGAGGTGTCGGGAAAGGCAGTGGCTACACTTTACGATGTGTTGGGCAGAGCAGTCGCGATTCAAAAGCTGAACGAAGGAAATCTGAACGTGATTCCATTGACCAATATTAAACCGGGCGTTTATATCCTTTCGGTGGAAGATAAGGGAACTACGAATTTTAAAATACGAATAGTCAATTAATTACGTCCGTCAGCTGACGGAAGGAATTACGAAAGGTCAATTAGGAATTATCAATTAGGAATTACGAAATAATCTGTAACCAAAGTAACCCGTAACTCCTGACGGAAGGAATTAGGAATTATGAATTACGATGTAACCAAGTAACCTGTAACCAAAGTAACCCGTAACTCCTTTTATAACAATGCGTAACACTGTGTATCCTTGTAACTACGAATAACGAAAAAAAAATATGAAACCAAATAACAACGAAAAGAACACCGCGGTTGAGGCAAAGAAGATAAATCGCAAGGAGGCGATCAAAAAATCGGGTTATATCGCTGCGGCCACGATGTTGATACTGCTGAGTACAAACAAAGCTCAGGCGCAGACATCTCCAGCACCTCCGACTGGTTGGCCGACTTAATTATTAATTACGAATTACTAATTAAGAGTGTTCAAAACCGTTAAAATAGTTTTATTATTAAACAAATAGTTCT
>JBAXOA010000100.1:0-16316 GCA_037133495.1 Mariniphaga sp.
CTTAACTCCGGCCACCTCCGGTTCATTTGCTCTCACTGCCGGCGCAGCCACCAAAGGGGTGCTAACCACCCAGCCAAGTGGCACGGTCAGTGGAGTGGCACTTACCATTCAACCTGTTGTTCAGCTTCAGGACGCGAGCAGTAACAATGTGAGCACCGCCGCTGTCAATGTTGTTGCCACTATTGCTTCTGGAACGGGAGTTCTCAGCGGAACAACGACGGTTGCAACAAACGCCAGTGGCATAGCCACCTTTACCAATCTTGTTGTCACCGGAACATCAGGAAACTTCACGCTTGCATTCACTCCGACAAGCTTAACTCCGGCCACCTCCGGTTCATTTGCTCTCACTGCCGGCGCAGCCACCAAACTGGTATATACAACAGTACCCACCACAGCAACAGCTCGAACCGCCTTTATCGTAACCATTCAGTCCCAGGATGCCAATGGCAATCCTGCCAGTCCCACCAGCAACACAACGATTACCTTGAGCAAAGCTACCGGTGCTGGAACACTGAGTGGAACCCTAACGGGAACCATTTTAACCAGTGGGAATAGTGTCACCATATCCACACCGGTATACTCTGTGGCTGATGTAATGACTTTGACGGCTACAGCCACAGCAGGGATGACAACTTTAACACCCGTTACGAGCGGAAACATCACGGTATCGGCCGCTACGTTTTACTCAAGAGTCACGGGAGTATGGAACTCAAATACTACCTGGTCAACCACTTCGGGAGGACCTGCGGTAGCGGTAGGCGTTTGGCCAATAGCCGGGGATATTGTTAATATTGAAGGGGGATTTACAGTTACTGTTGCAGCAAATGCTGATTGCGCGAGTATTCAGCTTGGTCATACGGGTGCAGCTTTCTCAGCCGGAACACTTGCCTTTTCGAATTCCTCCACCCTGTCAGTTTCAGGAGCAGTCTTGGTTGGAAACAATATCAGCGGAAGTTCAGGGACGATTACTTTTACAAGCGGTTCAACCCTTAGTGCAGGCAGCTTAAGAATCGGAGGAACAATTACCGGGGCATTGGGTAGTGTCGATATGACTGCCGGAGGAACGCTGAGCCTTGGAGGTGCCGTAACCATCGGGACAGGCGCTGCCACATGGACACGAGGAACAGGAACAGTTATTTTTACAGGTGATAATACATTGCCATCCACCATCTTTACCACGTTCAATAATTTACAGATTAATGGAGGGACGACCACTACCGGCGCTAATATCCCAGCCATTGCATCCTTAACTGTTGGTGCGGGGGGTACTTTTGCTACCGCTTCAACTCATACGATAGGGGCCACCACAATCCTGGTTAACGGCACCTATACCAATGGAAGTTCCGGCGCATTGACTGCTACTAATTTAACTGTAAATGATACTTTTACAGATGTCAGCACCGGAGCTTTAACAGTTACCAATTTAACGGTCAATGGAACCTGGAATCACAATACAACAGCTTTGGACTTACCAATAGGCTCTTCATCAACCACTTGGGCCGCTGCTTCCAACTTAAATATTAACGGATTTACTGGTACATCAGTCTCCAATATTGCTAATTTTATGGGTCAGACTTTTGGGAATGTGACCTTTAATTGCTCCGGTCTTACTGCCCCAGGAAGTTTGACATTGGTCACGGTCAATGGCACTACGACTGTTCAGGGGAATTTTACCATTACATCTATGGGATCGGGGACTTTATATATGAGGATCACCGGAACTATTTTTACAGGGGTTATCAATATTAACGGGGACTTTATCTTAACTTCCGGCATTTTTGATATGCACAACGGAGGGCCAACCGCAACGGATGAAACCATTAATCTGGCCGGAAACTTCATGATGAGCGGAGGTACGATACACCAAACAACTACGACCGTTGGCTCCCAGACTTTCTTCAATTTCACCAAAAGCGGAACACAGACCTTTACAAAAACAGGCGGAACGATCGAATCAGGAACAACTGTAGGACCTGGTATTCTGTTCAGTGTCTTGAGCGGTTCAATTTTGGATATGGGTACATCAATTCTGGATGGTACAAATGAAACATCTTTTAGTTTAAATGCTGGTGCAGGAATCATTACAGCAAACGCCGGAGGATTATCAGCCAGTGGAACCACCGGGTCTATACAGGTGGCAAACGCAAGAACGTTTAGCTCAGATGCCAATTATACCTACAATGGCTCTTTAGCCCAGGTAACAGGCATTGGATTACCCGCTATTGTAAATAATTTAACGATGAGTAATGCCGCAGGTGTCACTTTATCTACCGCTGAAATTATAAACGGAACCTTTGCAATAAGCAACGGTGCAGTTGCCAATCTTGGTAGTTTAACTTCTTATGCGGCCAATCTTACCTTTAATGGTGTTGCCCAGACGACGGGTTCATGGGGAAGTACAACTTCTCCGGCAACGCATACCGACGATACATACTTTGCAGCTACAACCGGTATTGTTATTGCAGGTCCGATTCCTCCGCTAAATTTAAGTTATACCTCACCCAATACATTTACTACCAACACACTGATTACCCCTTTAAGTCCAACGGTTACAGGTATCGTTACCAATTACAGTGTTAGTCCTGGTTTGCCAACCGGACTGAGCATTAATGCGTCAACAGGGGTTATCAGTGGTACTCCCACTACCAACTCTGGGTTGACAACCTACACCGTTACCGCTTCAAATTCATCTGGCAGCACCACATTTGCTGTTGTGATCGGTGTCGGCAGATATCGTTATGCCGTGGCAAATGCTAACTGGAATCTTACTTCTACCTGGGCTGCCACTTCGGGCGGTACTGCTGGTGCTTCTATCCCAGTAGCGGGTGATTATGTTTTTATTGGCGAAGCGGCAATAAACCGTACTGTCACAATACCTTCCGGTTATTCCGCAGAATGTACCTCACTTAAAATGGGGAATCTTGCGGCCAACACTACAGCAATACTTAACTTTTCCGTTTCATCAAGTGCCTTGACAGTAAGTGGTGATTTGACAATGAACCGTCCGAGCTCATTAGCTACTTCTGCAATAGGACTTGGCACTGGTAGTTTAACAGTGAATGGAGATCTCAATATAGGTTACCATTCTGCAAGTGCAACAAATAACAACAGAATTAACAGGATCACAATTTCCACCGGTACACTTACCGTTGGGGGTGACCTAATTTATGGCGCGGAGGATGCGGCACAAAGCCAGATCGTATTTAGCGGTGCAGGAACGTTGAACATTGCAGGCAATTTTACATTAACACTTGGTACGCTCACACCATCAACCGGTACTGTAAACTTCAACGGCACCTCTGTTGCGCAGACTATCCCAATTGGAGTCAGTGCGGTAACTTACAATAATTTAACAATTAATAATACCTCTGCTACTGGTGCAACCCTGGGAGCGGCAATGTCTGCAACTAATGTATCAGGTAACATATCTGTGGGTAATATCAGTTCAGGAAGTTTGTTAAATACTAATAGTGTAGCTGTTGTAAGAACGGTATCAGATAACCTGACTATCGCTGCCGGATCTGTATTTAATGCCGGGACCACTTCTATTTTATTTGGAACAACATGTACCGTAACCATAAACGGTAAATTTCAAACTGCCAATACAAACGGTTTTTCCGGTGCTTCAAATACTGCTCTCAGAAGTACAAACACCCCAACTATTACGCTTGGCGGCAGTTCGACCATTGAATACAATGCAGCCGGTGCACAAACGGTAACGACAAGAACTTACAATAATCTCGTCTTAAGCGGATCAGGAAATAAAACAATTTCCAACGGAACAACTATCAGCAGCAATCTATCGATTAGCGGCACAGCCAAGGGACTCCTAACTAATGGAGGTAACTCCACTGCACAAAGTATAACCCTTGGCGGGATTAATCAGGCGAAAGACTCATGGGGTAGCACAGGTTCTGCGGCAACCCATAAAGATGACACCTGGTTTGTGGCAGCCAATACGGGTACTATCAATGTTTCCTCGGTTCTTTGTACTGCTTATACCGCTGTGATCAGTGGAGCCGCTACTATTTGTAACGGGAACAGCACTAATCTCACGGTGACGATCACCGGTGGCATCTCCCCTTACACCGTGGTCTATTCAGGTGGTACAGTCAACAACTATACCAGCGGAAGTGCCATTTCTGTCAGTCCTTCGGCCAATACCACTTATACTTTGACTTCGGTAACCGATGCAATTGGTTGTACTGCCACTGTATCGGGATCGGGAGTGATAACAGTAACCGCAAGTCTATCAGCGGTTGGCCTTTCACCATCCGGTACTCAAACTACTTGTGTAAACGGAACAGGTGCTTTGTTAACGGCTGCTGAAACGGGTGGAGGAACCATCACTGCCCGCGCATGGGGCAAACGCTCTGCTTCGGGTGGAACAATTACGCCAATCTCCGGAGCCACATCCCAAACCTATACTCCGTCCGGAGCCGATCTGGGCGCAGGTACCTGGTATGTGGTCTGCACGTCAACACCTGCTTGCGGAAGCGCAGTCATCTCGAGTGAAGTGATAATCACCATTACGGCAGCCGGCACCTGGATAGGTGGCACTCTTGGAGCGCTAACTGATTGGAATACAGCTGCAAACTGGTCATGCGGCATACTTCCCGATCTGACCACCAATGTACTGATCCCCAATGTTACCAATAAACCGGTTTTAAGCACCGGCAACACAGGCGCTGCAAATAATATCATCATCAGCAACGGCTCTTCCCTTACAGTCACAGGTAATACTTTGCAGATAGCAGGTACAATCACAAATAGTGGCACCTTTACGGCTACAGCCGGAACCATTGAAATGAAAGGTTCTGTTGCTCAAACCATCGGCGCCGCCACGTTTGCAGGGAATACGATTCTGAATCTGACTGTTACTAATGCCGCAGGTGTTACCTTAGGAGGAGCGCTCAACGTTACCGGCATTGTGAAAGCAACAACCGGAAACCTTGCATCGGCAGGATATTTGACCTTGGTTTCTACAGCGGTTCAAACGGCTCTGATCGATGGTGCAGGAACCGGAACGATCACCGGAAATGTTACGATGCAACGTTATCTCGCCTCTGCCTTTGGGTATAAATATTTTAGTTCACCTTTCACCTCATCAACTGTAAATGAGTTTGGCAATGACCTGAATCTGTCAGCGACCTTCCCAACTTTTTACAAGTACGATGAGGATAATCACCGCGACTCATTGGGTGTTGCAGCTTATTCAACAGGCTGGGTCAGTTACACAACCACATCGAATCCACTCGTTCCGCTGAATGGTTATGCGGCTAATTTTGGAGCAGCTTCACCCGCAAAAACAGCGGATATGACAGGAGTGGTGAATAACGGATCATTATCGGTAAATTTATTCAATCATAACCGGAAATATACAAAAGGATTCAACCTTGTCGGAAACCCTTATCCATCACCGATCGACTGGAATGCTGCAGGATGGACCAAAACGAATATTGACAATGGTGTTTATTTCTTCAATGCCGGAAATACCGATCAATACACCGGAACTTACAGCAGTTATGTCAATGGAATTTCGACAGGAATTGCAGACAATACAATTGCTGCAATGCAAGGATTTTTTGTTCATGTTTCGGCCGGCACCTATCCGGTGAGCGCGACTCTGGGGGTTACCAACGCTGTTCGGACAAATAATCTGAATCCTTTATTTAAGAGGGCGCTGATTGATAATCGCACGATTTTACGTTTCGGAGCCAATTTTGACACTAAAAATGCGATTACAGATGCTGCAGTTATCTACTTCGATAATCAGGCTAATACCGGATTTGATCCGGCGCTTGATGCATTAAAGATGTCCAATACTGATGTTTTGGTGCCAAATATTTATACACTCACAGCAGATCCCAAACAATTGTCTATTAATGGGATGCCTCTTCCGACGGATAGTATCACAAAAATTCCGTTAGGAATCACTACTTTTACCGATGGATGGGTAAATTTTAGCGCAAAAGATATCAGTCAGTTGCCCTCATCGCTTTATATCTACTTGGTTGACACAGAGAAAGGAATTACTCAGGATTTGAAACAAACTCCTGAATATCGTTTTTACCTGAAAGCCGGAATCGTGGATCAGCGGTTCAAATTGGTTTTCTCACTTTCTGACCTGACTAAACCGGCAATTGTGACTGCCAGAATGTTCACTATTTCAAGTTCTTCTTCGCTTGTTCTGGTTAAGATGGATCTTCCGTTCAACACAAGAGGAAGTCTGATGGTCACCAATATGAGTGGACAGGTCATTCTTCGCCGCGAAGTATTTGAACAGGAAACGGTGGAAGTCAACCCTGGCACCAGTAGCGGAGTATTTATCATTACTGTGATTTCGGGTAACAGAACAGCATCAGAAAAAATATTGATACGACAAAATTATGAATAGCCCAATACAATTGCCGATATTAAAGAGGCTCTCCTTGCCGTTTTGCCTCACTATTTGTTTGGTAGTACTCTTCTTACCGGTTATTGCTCAGGAGAAACCACCAAAACCAATATCTGTGCAAGTCAGTACACTGCAGCATCTTAACTTTGGTACTTTTATCCAGACAGGGTCAAGTGGTACGGTTACAGTGACCTATGATGGAGCAAGATCGGCAACCGGTGGCGTTATCCTCCCCAATACAGGCGCATTTAGCAGCTCAGCACTTTTTGAAGTGACTGCATTACCCGGAACACTCATTACTATCATGAATGGTCCTAATGCGATTTTAACCGGCAGTAATTCAGGAACTTTAGTTTTACAGCCTGGAGAGTCAAGCACCCGTTCTCCTTTTATCGCAACTACTGAAATAACCAATGTATTTATCGGAGGCACTTTGATTGTGGGCTCCATGTCAGCGAATCCTGCCGGAGAATACAGCGGAACATTTCAGGTAACTTTTATCCAGCAATAATATTTTCGAATAACTCAATATGTCACCAATAGTTACGCCAAATAAATTCAAATGCCCCAAATGCACTTGTATTTCAGGTATTTTGAAGATGATAGCGTGTCTGCTTGTGCTGACTACGGCTTTCCCTGTCATTAGTGATGGTCAGAATGAGCCTGAATACGACGAGATAACAGTCTTCTTAAATATTCAAAAAGTAGGCGGAACTGAAATCCCGGCCCTTGTCCGGGATGAGACCGTTTATCTGCCTGTAGCCGATATCTTCTCCTTTCTGAAGATTCAAAATAAAGTTTCTGCTCAACTCGACTCTATTTCAGGTTTTTTTATCAATCAATTGGCTACGTATTCCATTGACAAACGAAATAATAAAATTACTTTTCAAGGGAAGGTTTATAATTTGAAAAGTACCGATATGGTGAAAACGGAGACCAATCTTTACCTTCGGTCTCCCTTTTTTGGTGAGATTTTTGGTTTGGACTGTGTTTTTAGTTTCCGCAGTCTGTCTGTAGTTCTTGCCACCAAACTGGAGTTGCCAATTATCAGGGAGATGCGTCAGGAGCAGATGAGATCGAATATTAGCCGGCTAAAAGGCGAAATTAAATCAGACACGACTATCGAACGTAAATATCCTGCCTTTCACTTTGGAATGGCAGACTGGTCTGTGATTTCTACTCAGCAACAAGGAAGAACCGACACCCGGTTAAATCTTGCATTAGGAACTGTCATTGCAGGAGGTGAGGCAAATGCAATGTTGAATTACAATAATAATACTCCGTTTACTGAAAAGCAGCAACAGTACCAATGGCGGTTTGTAAACAACGATCGTCCATTGTTGCGGCAAATGGTAGCGGGAAAAATTTACACTCCGGTCACTTCATCGATTTATGATCCGATTGTTGGATTTCAGTTTACCAATACGCCCACAACCTATCGGCGTTCGTTCGGTTCCTATACGCTGAGTGACATCACAGAACCCAATTGGACGGTCGAACTCTACGTCAACAATGTTTTGGTTGATTTTATAAAAGCCGACGGCTCTGGATTTTATAAATTTGAAGTTCCGTTGGTTTATGGTAATTCCGCTGTTAAGCTTCGTTTTTACGGACCTTGGGGTGAAGAACGGACCAAAGAGGAAAATATCAGCATTCCGTTTAACTTCATGCCTGCCAAAGAATTAGAATATACTTTAAGTGGTGGTATGGTAGAAGACAGCCTGAACAGCCGTTTCACCCGTGCCACTTTGAACTATGGACTCAACCGTCGCATTACTATAGGCGGCGGGGTCGAATACCTTTCGTCCGTTGTAACCGGAACCACGATGCCTTTTTTAAGTGCTTCGGTACGGATTTTGAGTGGGCTGCTGCTTACGGGAGAATACACTTATGGTGTCAGGACAAAAACGCTTTTGAGCTACCGCCTCCCATCCAATCTTCAGATGGAATTAAATTACACGAAATACGATAAGGGACAGAAAGCAATCATTTACAATTACCTCGAGGAACGAAAAGCGACCCTTTCAATCCCGATCAAAGGGAAGAATTTTGCTGCCTATTCAAGGCTGACCATTAATCAGATCGTCCTTCCGAATCTTAAAAATACCAATGCGGAGATGCTTTTATCGGGATCGCTTTTTGGGGTAAGCACCAACTTCTCCACCTTTGGAATGTTTACCGATCGGACAAATCCTTATCTCTACAGCAACCTTTCGCTTGCTGTCAGATTGCCGAAGCGTTTCACCATCACCCCACAGGTGCAATACGAATATAATCAGCAACAACTGATCTCTGCCCGGACAAGTGTCGAAAAGCCCTTATTCAAACATGGTTATTTGAATATGTCGTATGAGCAAAATTTCCGCAGCAATACCAAGAGCATTGAAATGGGTTTTCGTTATGACCTCTCTTTTGCTCAAACCGGATTTTCTGTCCGCAATACCAACGACCAGACCACATTGGTTGAGTCAGCCCGTGGAAGTTTACTCTACGATGCAAAAACAAAATACCTCGGTGTCAATAATCGTACAAACGTTGGAAAGGGAGCTATTACCTTAATTCCTTATCTTGATGTAAATGGGAATGGCCATCGTGATCCGGGAGAACCCAAAGAGATAAACCTGAAGTTCAGAATTAATGGTGGAACCATCATACGGGACGAGAAGGATTCTACTATCCGTATTCTGGATCTTACGCCATATACCAGTTATTCACTCGAACTTGACAAAAACAGCTTCGATAATATTGCGTGGCAGATGCATAATCTGGTCATGAAGGTAAATATCGATCCCAACCAGTTTAAAACTATCGAGGTTCCGATTTCGGTCATGGGCGAAGCTTCAGGAAATGTAACAATCGGACCGAGAGGTCAGGGACGAATACTGGTTTGTTTCTATCGGAGCGATTCGACACTTGCGGCACGTACCCTAACCGAATCAGACGGTTTCTACAGCTATCTCGGACTAAAACCGGGGAAATATACGGCACGGATTGATCCTGGGCAGCTTAAGAAATTAAATATGGTTTCATCACCCTCCTCCAGACCGGTTAATATCTCGCATTCTTTTGATGGTGATATTGTTGAGGGGATAGATTTCAAGCTTGGACTGGTTGACGGCGGAGTAAAAGATAGTGTCAAAAATGTTGTACCAGTAAAATCGGAACCCGTTCCGGAACCTGCGAAAGTCATTAATCCGTCTGAACTGACTGATAACAAATCAACGCTGGTCATCGGCAAGGGAGAAGTGGTTCAGATTGGAGCATTCAAAGAAAAGGCCAGTGCCTTTGCAGAACGGCAAAAACTTGAAGAACTCTCAGGCAAACCTGCTGTTGTGGTGTACGAAGGTGATTATCATAAAGTACAGATTTCGGATTTTCCAAATCGGGAGCTTGCCCGGCAATATACCTCCAGTTTAGAGAAATTGGGCTTTAAAGAATCCTATCTTCCGGTTATTAAATCGAATACATTTCTTCAGGTTGGCGAATTCAAAAAGGAGGAAGAGGCCTTGGCTGCTCAGAAAAAATGGAGTGAAAGTTCCGGAAAGCCTGCAAATATTCTCTTTGAAAATGGAATCTATAAAGTCAGGGTGCCACAATTGTCCGGGAAATCAAAAGCTGATAGTATTAAAGTAAAACAAGTTCAGGTCGTGCAGCCTGACGCTGCTTCCAAAACCCAGATTGAGCCGGTTAATCAAACCCAGAAAGATGCTCAAGCTAAATACAGTTCTACAATTCAGATAGGTGCATTTACCGATCAGAAAAATGCACTCAGGGCTGAGAAAAAACTCAGCAGAGACGAGTTGCATCCTGTTACAATTGTTTTTGAGAATGGATTTTATATTGTCCGGATAAGAGGTTTTTCGGGCAGGAATGAGGCTATCGAGTTTTTACCTAAGCTTCAGGCCAAAGGATACCCGGAAGCATATGTGAGAAGGGTAAAATAAAAGGCAATGATCAATGACACTATGATTAATGATCAATTGGTTAATGAACAATAATCATTGGTTATGATAATTAAATCAAAAAATCCCTCCTGAATTGTTCGAGGAGGGATTTTTTATTGGTTGTTTAGAGTAAATCGCGGTTAACCAAAATAATGAATGCAGGTCTATCCCCTTTCCAGTCTGTATTTTTCAATCTTGGCGTTCAGCGTTGGTCGCGTGATATCGAGTACATGAGAAGCTTCGAGTTTATTCCATTTAACTTCATCCAGTATTCGCTTGATATGGTATTTTTCCATTTCTGCCAACGAACGGAAAGGCAGTTGAGGTACTTCGTGTCTGACCTCTGTTCCAATATTTCGGCTAATATTCAATGTGATATTGTCGCGCTCCAATACATCGCTTTTCGACATTACAATGGCCTGAAGAATTGTATTTTCAAGCTCACGAACATTGCCATGCCATTCGTGGTTTTGCAGCATCTCGATCACTCCGGTGCCGATCTTTACCACATTTTTATTGAAACGTTTGTTTAATTTATGGAGAAAGTGAATTACAAGATCACGGATATCCTCTTTTCTTTCACGTAAAGGAGGTAGATCGATCGTAAATACTTTTAGCCTGTAATAAAGATCTTCTCTGAATTTTCCCTCTTTTATCAAATTTTCCAGATTCTTGTTTGACGCTGCGATAATCCGGGCTTTCATCGGAATAACGTCCTCTCCACCAACTCGTTCAAACTCCAGTTCCTGAATAACTCTAAGGAGCTTAACCTGAGTATTTAGCGATATCTCCGAGACTTCATCCAGAAAGATAGACCCTTCACCTGCCAGTTCAAATTTGCCTTTTTTATCTCGTATAGACCCTGTAAATGAGCCTTTTACGTGTCCGAAAAGCTCACTCTCCAATAGTGTTTCCGTCAAGGCGCTGCAATTAACAATAACCAAAGGCTGATTGCTCGTAATCCCTGAATAATGAACCAGTCGTGCAATTAATTCTTTCCCTGTGCCGGTTTCTCCCTGAATAAGCACGTTCACTTTATTGAGTGAAATGCGTCCTATATTTTTGAAGATCTCTTTCATTTGCGGAGTCTTCCCAACCAGAATATTACTCTCAAGCATACTCTCGCTTACGACGTCATCCTGCAATACTTCGCTCAGACTGTTGCTTACTTTAACAGCATTTAGGGCAGACTGAACGGTCGATCGTAGTTGAACGGGATCGATTGGTTTTTCAAGAAAATCAAAAGCCCCTAACTGAATTGATTTAATCGTTAAAACCACATCACCGAAACCGGTTAAAATAATTACTGGAATGCCGAGATTGATTTTACGTATTTCGTACAGGACATCAAGACCATTCATTTCAGGCATCTGAAAATCTGTTATTACCAGATCCGGATGTTCTGAATTAACCAGAAGCATACCTGCTCTTCCACTATCTGCCTCTAATATTTTGTATCCTACTTTGAGAAGTATCTCCTTTATTACCTTCAGATTCAACTTATCATCATCGATGATCAGAATTTTCTCCATGAGTTCAATCAGTTAAATTATATATTTTCTTTGGACAACACTTTCACCCACTTGGCTAAACTGCCCGGTAATTGTTATTTATGGTAACAAAAATACATTAATTAATGGGAAATGCGGTTTTTTTTACGCCCTTGTTGTAAAAAAAATTAATCTTTACGTTTGGCGTATGAATGTAAGTTGTTTATTGCTTTTTTATATTGTATTATGCTAAATTGTTGATGAATATGGTATAAAATATTATTGTTCAACAGACCTTACGTTTGAATTTATTTTTATTTTTGCACCGATTATTAAACCTTTAAATTTTTTACATGAAAAATCTTTTGATTGCGTTTGCTTTCCTTGTTCTTGTCAGTACACTAAAGGCCCAGAATGTGCAATTGCATTATGACATGGGAAAAGACAGAAAATTTCTGACTTCAACTGTCGAAATGTTTAAGACTGACAAATATGGAAGTACCTTTTATTTTATCGATATGGATTACGGAACAGGGGGCACAACCGGAGTTCATGGGCCACAGTTAGGTTATTTTGAAATTGCACGGGGGATCAAATTCTGGAAGAGTCCTTTCGAAATTCATGTTGAATACAATGGCGGTTTTGGACAATTTAAAGCAACTCCATACAACGGGGCATATACTATCAACGACGCATGGTTGTTTGGAGGAAATTATACCTGGAATACCAAGGATTACTCAAAAATTTTCACTTTACAGGCGATGTACAAAAATATTCGTGGCAAGAATGATATGTCATTCCAGCTTACCGGAGTGTGGACTGTTCAAATGTTGAAAAACAAACTGACATTTACTGGATTCGCTGATTTCTGGAGAGAAGACAATATTGTTGGTGTTGGCCCCAATACCAAAGCAACTAATTTTGTTTTCTTGTCTGAACCACAGTTGTGGATCAATTGCACCGATCATTTTTCTGTTGGCAGCGAGGTTGAACTTAGTTCGAATTTTGCCGGGCATAACGGTTTTATGGTTAATCCAACGATTGCAGGCAAATGGAAATTCTAATATTAACTGATCTTTAACAGATTCAATTATGCTCGAGAAACTATTTAAATTATCCGAAAACAAGACTTCGGTTAAAACCGAAATCATAGCAGGTGTTACAACGTTTATGACGATGGCGTATATCCTGTTTCTAAATCCTAATATTCTGGCCGGTACCGGAATGGATAAAAATGCGGTATTTTTCGCGACTGCTATTTCAGCGGGATTTGTAACTATTGCAATGGGTCTGGTGGCAAATTTCCCAATCGCACTGGCTCCGGGTATGGGTCTGAATGCCCTTTTTGCCACAGTAGCGCTCACCGGAGTAGGAATGCCCTGGAGAGTGGCTTTAGGAGCTGTATTTATTTCCGGTCTTATCTTCATTGTTCTGACAGTTACTAAAATACGCCAGATTCTTGTTATTGCTGTTCCGAATTCGCTTAAGCGGGCCATCACGGTTGGTATTGGACTCTTCATTACCATAATTGGATTGAAGATTTCTGATATCATGGCAGTTACAACTTCCCTGATTCCTCCAACAATGGATGCGATCAGCAAAACAGGGGGAAGGGCTGCTCTTCAATTCTTTGAATGGAACATCGGTATGGGAAGTTTTCATAATTCAAGTATGGTGCTTGCGCTGATCGGGATGGCAATTACCGCTCTTATGATGGCAAGGAAGATCAAAGGGTCACTGCTCATCGGCATTGTGATCACCACATTGATTGGGATTCCGATGGGGGTAACAATCGTCCCTGAACATTTTGCTTTTTTCGCTCTTCCGGATTTCAGCCACCTTGCAGTTGGCGAACTGGATATAATGGGAGCTCTGAATATGGGTATCTGGACTGTGGTCTTTACCTTCACATTTGTTGAATTGTTTGATACTTTTGGAACTTTGGTAGGAACGGCCAACAAAGCCGGGTTAATCGATAAGGACGGCAATTCTCCAAAAATCGGTAAGGCGATGCTGGTGGATGCTGTCGGCGTTTCTTTTGGTGCTTTGATGGGAACCTCAACAGTGACCGCTTATGTTGAAAGTGCTGCAGGTATTAGTGAAGGCGGACGCACCGGCTTAACTGCTGTGACTACCGGTCTTCTTTTTCTTCTTGCCTTGCTGATCTCCCCGATTGCCCATATGATTCCGGATGCTGCAACAGCCCCGGCACTCATTATTGTTGGTGTGCTTATGGCCTCTTCAGTTTTGGATATCGATTTCAGTGATTTTACTGAAGGCTTTCCTGCCTTCATCACCTTCGTGCTGATGCCTTTTACTTATAGTATTGCCAACGGTATCGCTGGTGGTATTGTTTTTTACACACTGCTTAAAGTTGGAACAGGCAAAGCAAAACAGGTACATTGGATGATGTATCTCCTTTTTGCTATTGTTGTAACACGCTTTATTTTCTTAAGCGAATAGTTAATCATGTAATTATAAAAACGCTCCGTTTTACAGCGGAGCGTTTTTATTTGGAAAAATATCCTGTTTTTGTTGGGAATTGAAGGTCCGTCAGCAGACGGATGAGAGGTTAGGGAGGCTCGCTATTTATTCAATATTTACCGCCACAGCAGTACAATATGGAATAAAACTTTGTTTTTACGAATATTATGCATATTTTTACCGCTATAAGGGTAAAAAACATGGAACAGTCTCAGGAATTGGCAATTGTAATAAAAACTCATCGTAAGACTGCTAAATTGAGTCGCTCACAATTAGCAGAAATGGCAGGTGTTGGGAAAACTGTGATTTTCGATATTGAGAAAGGAAAAGAAACCATACAATTGAACACTTTACGTAAAATTCTCAAGATATTAAATATCAAGATTGAGTTGAAAAGTCCATTAATTAATCAAGGACAAATATTGGGAAATGAGAAAGGCTAAAATATTTGTAAAAGGTGTTGAAGCGGGCACATTGACTGAAGTGAAACGGGATAATGAATATGTTTTTGAGTATCTCGGTAAATATGAAGGTCTGGAAATCTCCCGTACTATGCCATCAGATGTTCGAGTTTATAAGTTTAATAATTTTCCACCATTCTTTGACGGATTACTACCTGAAGGAAACCAATTAGAAGGGTTATTAAAGATTAGGAAAATTGACAAAAATGATTTCTTCTCACAATTAATTGCAGTTGGAGATGATCTAATTGGTGTTATTACTGTAAAAGAAATTCTCGAATGAATTGTCCGATTACATATCTGCCATGTTGGGATAAACGATACAGTCCAGAAGGTCTAAAGTTATTGGACTCACGATTAAAATCACTAGATGACCTCGAATATACAGCAGAAGAGCAACGTGTAGAGGCTTATAATCGTGCTGTAAAAATGTCAGTACAAGGAGTCCAACCGAAATTAAGTGCAGTCTTAAGCATTAAAGATCACAAATTTGAACTTGTGGATAAGGGCGGAAAATATATACTTAAACCTCAACATCGTATATTTTCACAAATGCCTGAAAATGAGGACCTGACAATGCGGCTGGCAGATTTGATTGGTTTGGAAGTTCCAATTCATGGTTTAATATGGTCAAAGGATAACTCTCTTACATATTTCATCAAGCGGTTTGACCGTAAGGGGCAGAACGAAAAAATTCCAGTTGAAGACTTTGCTCAACTTGCTGGATTGAGTCGAGATACCAAGTATGATTATAGTATGGAAAAGACAATAAAATTAATTAGTGAGTATTGTACCTTCCCAGCAATTGAGAATATTAAGTTTTTTAAACTGGCTATATTCAACTTTTTAATCGGGAATGAAGATATGCATTTAAAGAATTTTTCTATAATCACGAGAGAAGGCAAAACAACTTTATCCCCATGTTATGATTTAGTTAATTCAACAATTGTATTAAAGAAACAAGAGGAAGAGTTTGCTTTGTCGTTGAGAGGTACGAAAAAAAACTTAACTCATAATATTTTAGTTAATTATTTAGGAATGGAGCATTGTGAATTGACAGTAAAAAGCATTGATAATGTTTTAGGATCAATTTCATCTTCAATATCAAAATGGAACGATTTGATTGACTCAAGTTTTTTATCTCCAGAGATGAAAATTAAGTATCATGACTTATTGAATGCCAGATTAATCACACTAAAACTCTAATTTTTAGCACTGATTCTTATTGGAGTCGGTGTGAAATTCGGAATTTCAAGTTGAACTTGGCAAATATCTGAGATTTTTGTACTATTTTCGCCGTGCGTTCCTAAGCGAGCACTAATCATTTCAGTTCTTGTTTTCATGAAAACCTTAAGTGTATTGACTTTTAGGCATTTAGTGAAGTGAAATATGTCATTTTTTGAAGTCCGTCAGCTGACGGATCAGTTGGTTTAGTTCGCCAGCTGGCGGATGACAGGGTAGGGGTCACTGGTTCTTGTATAATATTTTTTTGAAGTCCGTCAGCTGACGGATCAGTTGGTTTAGTTCGCCAGCTGGCGGA
>JBAXOA010000101.1:0-15898 GCA_037133495.1 Mariniphaga sp.
GATAGCAATTCTCAAACAGCCAGGCAATTTCAGGGTCTGCAATGTCCTTTTTGATACGGACGATCTCTTCTTCAACGGCTTCACTTCGGAACAGCCGCTTTGAAACAGGTGGCCGGTTCGAATTCCGTGGCGTTGCCGATGTTGCCAAAAGGGTTGGAGCCACCGCTATTGCTCCGGCACCAAGTATAGTTTGATTTACAAAATTTCTACGTTTCATAATTGCAGAAGTGTTGAATTTATTGATATAATATTTTGTTTTATTGATCTTAAATTTTATTCACTCCCGGAATGAGCTGAATTGTTTCGGAACCACCTTCCCAGCTGAGTAATAATTTCAGTTCGAGGTTGGAAGTGATTTCAATCGATGGCTTTTGTTTAACGGAACTTCGCGCAGCACATTTCAGCGAAAGCATCCCCTCCGGCCCCATCGGATAACGATCGATGCCGTGCTCAGCAGTCAGATTGACATGCCAGTCAAGGGTTTTTTTCAGGAAATTGGGATTAAGACCAAAGATGGATTCGAAAAGTACAGAAACGGGAACAAGACCGGTCCAGCCGATAAAATCCGGACGGGCAAGCAATCCGGGATCGGCAGTTTCGGGGGCATAATATTCCCAGAAGGTGTTGGTTTTTTTAAATACTTCGCCTACTTGTTCATGATGCCTTAGTGCCAGATCGAAAGCCTGTTTATGCAACCCATTTCGCTGAAGACCCTTGATGATCATGTAGTTAGTTGGAGCCCAGACTCCGCCCTGCCAGTACCTTCCGTCTGCCTGGTACTTCTCATGATTGGCAGGAATAGATGGAACAGGATGCTTGCGATAGAAAGTTGCCGGATCAAAGAGGTGGCCTACAAAAGATTTCAGTTCATCCTTGTTCAGAATATCGGTCCACAAAGCCCAATAGGCGCCAATGCTCATTAGTGTTCCCTGGCTGCCATCGGCATACTTATCGTAGAAAAAATTGGTTTTCGGATTCCAGAGTTTCTCCCGGATTAATTTTTTCAGCGATTTTGTTTCATCTTCAATCTCTTCAATCTCCTGCCACCGTTCGACATAAAATCCAAATTCAACGAGTAATTTTCCGATGAAGAGTTGTTGAAGACAGGTATCCAGCCATGTCATATGGCCATGCGAAAATATAGGATTGTAATTTTTTGGCACCCGGGGCTGATTGTCCATGCCGGTTCCCCAGCCACTCGACCAGTAAGAACCATCCTGCCAGGTCCGGTTCAGCTTAAGCCACTGATAGTAGGCAACCAATACCGGAAAAATCTTATGTACCCTTTCCCACTCTCCGAAATGGAGGAAATATTCCATCTCGCTCCACGGGATCAGGTTCGGTCCGGTGCTGGTAGGATCGTAACGGTGGAAACAATCTTCACCTGTATTTCCCCATATTTCACGACAGATAAATCCGTCAGAATGCTGTTTGGCATAAAAATTATCGAGCGTTTTCTGAAAGGGATAAGCTCTTGACCCATACCGTGCAAAAAGAGTGATAAAATTGGAATCCCACATAAAAATATTACCGTTGTAGGCTGTATCGATGTAGGAAGTGATAAAACCTGAAGCCGGAGCCGGGTCTTTGATATTTTTAAAGGCAATCTCCCACGTTTTCCAATACATTTCGATAGCCGTATCGTTTCCTTTCCAGTAAGGAACCGGCAATATTTCTTTCGCTTTTGCAAATCCTGGCGAAGCGACAATCATCGGTTTGGCATTGCGAAAATCATTCTCAGTGACAAACACATTTTTAACATACGTGTTTTTATAGGGCAGTTTACCCGTGGTTGTTGCCGATGTCTGAACAGGATCATCAGCCATAACTTTAATACCCGGAAACGCCGTTGCACCTGCAATCATAGCCGTTTTCAGAAAAAATTCACGTCTTGAACTCATTGTATGTTAGTTTTTATTAGTTTTCAAAAAGTCGGACAATTCCTGAATATGATCTGTATTGAGGTAATCAACTTTCAGTTTCATCAAAGTTTTCCAGGCAGCATCAGTATCCGGCGCATTCCAAAATCGTATTTTTCGGTCCAGACCATGAACAGAATCAATGATTTGAGTTAATCTTTTTTGTTCCTTGTCCGAAATGGCTTCCTTCCCATTCCAGGTTACGAAATTAGCAAGATTCTCACTAAAAAGAGGTACCCTTTTCAGCTGCTGCAGATCATATTTTTTGGTAACATTTCCATCGAAAAAAATAAACGGAGGATATTTATTGAAGTCAGACGGATCGGGTCTGTTGCCGGTTATCACGATGTGGATAGCATTTTTATTCGCAACTGCGTCAAATACATCCGGATATTTTTTCAATTTCTCCACCAGCAACGAAAGTGTCGGCTCAACATTTGTTTTTAAATCAATTAATAATTGGAAAGTGCCGGGGTAATCCTTCCATGCTTTACCTCCATTGGCCCTAAATAGCTTTACAATAGGCTGAATGTAAAGTGTTTCCATCGATCTGGCAGGTGTGATATCTGCTCTGTTATGAGCCACAAACAAATTGCCTTCGACGGCCCATATATCGGCTTCGATAGATCCGAAATGCGCATCGTAAGCGAGAAAAAAGGGCGTTTTTTGGATATAATCGTTATGGGAATGGACATTCAGCGGTGAATATTGAGCCTGCGCTGAAGTTATGAATCCCAAAAAAAATAAGGCAAATAATAAATTTTTCATATTGTGTTTAATTAAGAAATGGAAATTATTAAATAATTTTATCAAGCTCCATTCTTTGGTCTGCTACTCATCATTATCTGATTAATTTCCTGGCCCGTCAAAGGTTCAACAAAGATCTTAAAATGTTCGATATCTCCACGAAAAATCCTTTGATCCGGAAATTCTTCATTGCCGCCTTTCCGCCACTTTGCAGGAGAGGAGAGATTGACCGGCGCATTGATCATCCTGCTTCCCGATTCAATGCCGTCAATAAATATTTTCAACGTGTTTCCATCACTGACTCCTGCAATATGATGCCAGTTGTCTGCCCAGTTTTTAGGAAGCGGAACGGTGAGATCACCTCTTCCCCAGCCCCCGGCAAAAAATGACAGCGCTTTATTCCCTTGGGCCTGCAAGACAATGAAATCGCCTTTCGACAAGATATCCATCAGCTCCCTGCTTTGTCCGACAGGTTTCACCCAAGCCATAATGGTTATTTTTTGCTCCAAATTGTCAGAATCCGGGGTAATGTCGGTTTCTCCCAATTCAGCATCACTATTGACCGAATACGTTTTTATGCTCCTTGATTTTGAACCAACATGCAGTTTATTGAATCCAGAATTTTTAAATACTACCTGAGAATTGATATTTCTGGTTTCTCCGGGTTCCAAAGCAACCTGAACTCTTTGATTAGTGGTGTCATTTACATCAACCGAAAGGGTCGCGGTATCCCTGATACCTCCTTTGTTTTGAACCAAAAACGTAAATTTCAGCGGTTCATTTGTTTTTGAAATTGCCCTGCATTTTAATTCAACTGCTTCAATAGCTGATTTTTGATTTGATACAGGAGTGACAACTTCCATCATTTTATCTTTGAGATTATCAATTCTGACAGACCTTTTGCCAAATCGATAAAGGCGACATCCAATTGAATCGTTTATTGTTGAATTTTCATCAATCAATATGTTTTTGCGGTTATATTCTATCCCGTCCAGGTATATTTTCACAATTTTTGTTCCTGTAGCTCCTTTGTTGATGATCGAAAAATGGACAAAGAACAGCTCATCGGGAAGGACTTGCTTCCGTGAAGGGTAAAAATCAGTAATCCGAAAGTCGGGAGTTTTATTTGTTTCGGAGAATGCCCCATCAACCGAAAGTTTATGGGCAGTGGATGCCGGTGTTTTATCCATTTCAAAAGTCAGGGTGCCACCATCGGTAAGTATTGAATGCGAAATCCATGATGTGTTCAAGTTATGGCCATTAAGAGACGCGCTTCGGACAAAAATTTGATCCTCCCCATTATTATTGGCATTAATAATCCATTTTTTTCCGTTCTGAAGGTGAAGGGTGACCTTTTTAAAGATTGGAGAACCGAGATCATATTCCGGTCTACCCGGGCAGAACGGGAAAAATCCCATAGCACTGAAAACATACCAGCTGGACATGGATCCCAGATCGTCATTTCCGGGAATTCCATCCGGCGTAGCGGTATAATGAGATTTCATAATCCTTCTTACCCATTTCTGCGTTTGGTCGGAACGGTTGGCGTAGTTAAAAAGATAGGGTACATGGAAAACGGGTTCATTGTCAAAAAAAATTTGCTGGCGGGTTAAGGCTGAATCCAGATGTGCAGCAAATTCATAATCGCCTCCCTTAAAATTGATTAAATCTCGTGGATTATGAGGAACAAACAGGGAATAGCTCCATTTATCTCCCTCTTTATACCCTGAATTGCCGGGTTCGAGTGTGAAATTATCTCCCTTGCGCGGTAATAAAAACAGCGACTCAGTATGAAACAGGTTTCGATAGTTAAAGCTTCTGTTCGTGAATTTTTTGTTTCCGGTCTGATCATTCATCACCTTTCCCGCAAACTGAGCTAAAACCCAGTCATCATAGGCATATTCCACAGTCCGCGTCACCGATTCCGGGTACGAAGAAGGAACATATCCCAATTCTTTATACGCGGAAAAATCACCGGTCGTCGAAGATAAACTTTTATTCATCGCTTTGTAGGCCAGTGTGCTGTCGAAGCCCCGGATACCTTTCAGATAGGAGTCTGTGATAATAGCAAGGATATGGTTTCCGGTCATCGGGCCTTTGGGTAATTTTCCTGTTTGCTCATATTGGGCGAGCATCGAAAGGATCATGTCATTTTGCCTGTCGGGTGCAATCAGGCAGAGCAGAGGATGGAGCGTCCGAAAAGTATCCCATGCCGAAAAGGCGCCATACTGATTTTTCCCTTTCGCCTGATGGGTTAATCCATCAGCACCTTTGTACTTCCCATCTACATCCGAAGTGATCCACGGAATTAACATCGAATGGTATAATGCGGTATAAAAGATGGTTTTATTGATATTAGACGAATCTTCAACCTCTATTTTTGATAAAGCATCCACCCATTTTTGCTGATTTTTTGCTTTAAACACGTCAAAATCCCAAGTTTCGGCCTCGGTTTGCAGGTTTAGTTGTGCACTTTTCAGATCGACCATCGAGGTTCCAATTTTCAGGACCAGAACATTTTTCCCATTCTCAATATTTGGGAAAGTCAGGATCCATCCCCCTTTAACTTCTTCCATATCAATATAATCAATATTAAAGGAAAAAATGGCATTAAAAACAGAACCTCTTAAAACGCGTTTCGAAATGCTTTCTATTTTGCCAATATCGCCAAGGAATAACTTTGGTTTCTGTTGAGGAAGAAAAGTAAACCGAAACATTCCGGTTCGTTCTGAAGAAGTAGCCTCGACGAGCGTTTCGTTATCCCTGAACTTCACCCGATAATACCCGGCTTCCGCCTTTTCGTCGTGATGCGAGTAAGCGCGGCCATAATTTCCGTTTTGATGATTTCCGTTTTGGATCAAAGGCATCACTTTAATTCTTCCCGATGATCCTTCAGGATATCCGCTCATATGATTTACGCAACTAAAAAAGAAGATTGTAGTGTCCCGATAATCATATCCTTTTGCATTTACGATCCTCGTTTCAGGTGTTAACTGAACAAAACCGAAAGGCGCCACTGCTCCCGGAAAGGTGCCACCCTCATCACCCCATTGTGAATTTATTTTTGTTTTTGTTGTTCCGATCAACGGATCTACAAATTCTAAAACACGCGAATCCTGTGCGAAAAGCTGAACGCAGTTACTGAGAAGGCAAAGAATCAAAAGCGAATATTTCTTGCCATTTTCAATCATTGATCCACCAGCTGGCAGAGAACACTCTTCATTGCCAATTGTCTGATTGATATTCATTTAAACAATTCCGGATAATATTTTGCAATTAATTCTTTTTCATCCACCTTAAGATCTTTCAATAATATTGGCTGATCCTGGGGACGTAAGCCTTTTTGATTCAATCTATTCATCAGGCTCCAGTCTTTTATGGGATGTTGAGGGCTTGGATCGGCAGGTTCCTTTGCAGGAAGATCATACCGTGTGAAATCAATTACTTTTTCAGCAGTTTTCTGTTGCCAGTTCCTAACCATTGCCAACCGGAAATTTTTATTCATAAACCAGCGAATATCCTCGTCTCCCCACGAATTTCCGATGCCGAGTCCACGCTCTTCAAAACGGTAATTCCATTTGTTATTGTCCTGATAATGGTTACGCCATATTTCGCCATATTCACCGAATGTGACGAATTGAACGTCGGGCCATCGTTGTTTGGTAGCTCCGACCCATTTTGGAAGTGCCTCCAGGATAAACAGTTCGCCCCAGTCTTTTCTTTCCGGACGTTTTACCAGAGCTGCTTCCCAGATATTTGGAATCCATCCGAACCCATTCAGTTCGAAGCCGCGGTCGAAGTGGATCGACTGGGTATGCATCACCGATAAATGGCCGATTTCCAGGCCCCAGTCGCAGTAAGTTTCGATAGGACCCACCCCACGCCGGCTTGAGGCGCTGTTAAACACAGTTGTCCCCGTGATCCCTCCGCTGACACGGGCACATTGAAAATCAACACTCCAGCCATCGAGATTAACACAATCAATAAAATCACTTTTATTCTGAGCCGGTTTGCAAAAATGTTCTTTCGAAGGATAATATGGATATGAAGGAGATCCGTCGGCGCCACCACCATCGACAGCATGCTGACTCCAGATAGCGCCGTGAGCGACATGGATATTTTCCTTTTCGGCCAGGTAGCGCAAATTATCAGCAGAAAGGAAGCCACCCATAATTGATTGTGGCCGGTAACCTTTGCCCACAAGATCCGAAATAAGCTGAATGGCTTCGCTCATTTCGCTGTTTACTCTCGCCCGCGGCAGGTACAAAGCAGGAAAATAACCCGGAAAATAGGAGACCTCATCGCCATATTTTTGCTGACACTCGACCACATATTTTCTAATATCCTGATAATTAGTTCTTTTATCTTCCAGCGCATTTAGTGTAAATCCCCAAGTGAGCCGGCCCTCCGGATTATTCAGCGCAAAAGCTTCACGCAGATCACGGACGACTTTTAAAGTATGAAAAGCGACTTCGTCCTGCTGGATCAGTTTTACATCACGGGAGACTTCCCAAGGCGAAGTGCGAATCATAATGCATAAGGTAACGAAACGATTCCCTAAAAGTGGCATCACTTTCTTATCGCTCACAGAATTCAAGCCGGTTGCGCCTGATAATCCTGATGCTCCGATTAATCCCGCACCGCCAATCGCGGCTTTCTGAATAAAGTTTCGGCGTTCCATATCGTGGTTTTTTCAAGTAAAGTAAAGAAAAAAATGGCTTTAATAACCAGGCTGAATATAGCCAAAGAACTGTTATTTCCTCAGCCGATCCTGAAAGTAATGAAATTTTTCTCCCCAGGCCATTTGTACCCATGGGAAGGAAACGGAATCCCCGAGCCGTTGATAATTAAGCCAAAATGGTTCCCGGTGATCAATGGTGTGTCCCATTTCATTTTCGTGGCCGGGAATAATTAATTTTGGCCGAAATCCGTTTGCAAATCTTAGACCGGGATAGACCGACCAACTGTTTGTCATCACCACATCAACAACGTAGTGATCACCGATCTGGTCGATCCATTTAAAATCATCGAGGTTGGACTGGTCGCCTGTATGGGAAAAAATCATTCCTTCGGGGGAAAATACCAAATAGACATTGTTCAGAATTTTGTCACCCTGATGTCCGGGACAGGTTACAGTTTTCAGAATCAGGCCTTTGGAAGGGAGGCGAATCTCCTGAATCAGATCAGCATTTCTTTGAGGATGAATTATTTTCGGATAAATTGGAGAATCGGGCCAAAGATCGGGAGGTGTGACAACAGGTTTATTTTGCGCGAGGAATAATTCTGCAACCAACTCATCAGCATGATCGTTATGAATATGCGAAATAAATAAAACATCAATGACATCAATCAATGGTTGAATAAGTTCCTTGCTCAATGTAAATCCTTCCACGTTTGGCAGGCCGCGTTGAATGTCAAATCCGATTGTGACAGATGGAGTTTTTACAACAAATGCATGGTTGTAAAGTTTCCAGATTATGGCACCTTTTTTTACCTTTGCTGATCTTATTTCGCTCACTGCATCTATAATCCGTTTTTTAAGAAAGGTCTGAACTGCAGGACGGAACGCGGCCTTTTCTTCATGCAACACATTGTCAATCATTAATAAAGCCATTTTCCGCACTTTAGGCTCTTTCCTGTTAGGAGGATTCGCTTTCAGAGCTTCGTCTGCCAGGTCAAGCGTAACTTTTGCCTGCTGATTGATAAAACCATCAATATCGCCCCACCATTCTATTCTCTTGTCCGGATCAGCGATTTCCTGATTTTGGGCAAATAAGCAGAGGTGTCCAAGTAAAATGACCGTGATTAAAGAGATTCTTTTCATTTTCAAAAATAAAACAAGAGCCGGAAACCCCGGCTCTTGTAAATTTAATACAACTTCGTCAATGAAGTGTTCTTACCGGATAATTAATCGCTAAAAATCACTTTCTGTACTTCATTGTTGATGATTACCAACCTGTATTCTGTTTGTAAGCGCCGTTTGACCGTGATATTTCATCCGGATTATAAGGCCATGCAATTGCTTTTGCAGGATCGTAAGATCTTGTTTTCCAGATTTCAACGATTGTGTATGGAGAATCCGGATTTGTTTTGTCGGCATGCTGGCGGCCGTGTAAAGCCATTTGGATTTTGGCTACATCACCCCAACGTTTGAGGTCATGAAAACGGTCGGTCCACTCACAGGCAAGTTCACAACGGCGTTCGTGTTTCAGGTCGGCCATCGTAGGTAGAGCGATTGCTGGAAGTCCAACGCGATCTCTAACCTCATTGAGAGGAGCGGCAGCATCCGCTGCTCTGTTCAGGCTGAGCAGAGCTTCTGCCTTAAAGAGAAGTATTTCGGAGTAACGCATCAACGGGAGATTTAACTTGGTCGTTGGATAATCACCGTTTTGATTGATCATTGTATTTGTTCCGGAGTTACCACCTGTGCCATAGCTATAAGGTTCCATATATTTATTCATCTGAAATCCGGATAAGCTATTGGTCGAATTGTACCTTTTGCTTTCTCCGAAATAGGTAAACTGATCACCAAATTTCAGGATGGTAACTTCGCGGCGTGGGTCGTTAGCCTCATATTCTTCATACAACTCTTCGGTAGGCTGGAAATAACCCCATCCATTGTATTTTCCCCATCCTTTGTTTTCGAGAACTACTCCCGGGAATTCACTTCCATCGGTTGTTCCTGATGTTACAGACCACATATATTCAGAACCCCAGTTTTGTGCGATCGTGAAAACAGAGCGGAAACTCTCTTTCGGATTACCTGAGACCTTTGCAAGAGCACGGCCACCCTCATTTTTAATTTTGTCGGCCAAGTCAGGAATTAAAGCCCATTTGGTATTGTCAAACGCTGCCCAGTAAGCATAGGTTTTAACCATGTAACCCCAGGCAGCAGCCTTGTGTGCGCGACCCTGGTCGGCAGCACCGTAAGTCTGGAATAACGGAAGCAATTCGGCAGCTTTGGTAAGGTCAGCAATAACCTGTGCATAATTGTCTTTTACTGAAGCCAATTGTGGTGGAATCCGTTTTTGATATTCAGGATTCTCTGGTCCATCATAAGGAACACCTTGGTCCGGACGACCCCACAGATATGCAATCCAGAAGTGTACAAATCCCCGTACGAAATAGGCCTCACCTTTGGCGCGTTTTCTTACAGCATCACTAACATTCTTTGCCTTATCGATGTTTGCAATAAGCTGATTGGCTTTATCCAACATCCAGTAGAGGTCGTTCCATCCACCGGTCATATAGCCTTCACGACCTGTGGCGATGAAATTTTTGATGTTTTCAGCATCTGCTTTTGACCGTCCAACAACGAGGTCGTCACTTGAAACCTGAACCCAGAAAAGGTTACGACCCCAGGTTGATTCGTAGCGAAAAGGTACGTACATTGCAGAAACTGCTTTGTTAATATCCTCATCACTTTGCCAGAAATAGGCAGTAGTCGGTAACCCGTAGGGTTTTGTGTCGACCCACTCTTTCGCACAAGAAGTGGAAAGGACAAGGGTTAATAGGATGAAATATATCTTTTTCATTTTTTCCGATTTTTTAGAATTAGAAATTAATTTTTGCACCAAATGAAACGGCTCTTGAGACCGGATATTGACCGCCATCAAGTCCTACACCACCAACTTCAGGATCCATGCCGGAATACTTGGTGAAAGTTAACAGATTCTCACCGCTGAAATATAACCTTAGAGATCCGCTCCATGGAACATTCTTAAAGGTATATCCTACGAGTAAGTTTTTCAAACGCAGATAATCGCCATTTTCAAGATACCAGTCTGAGATTGTTCCGAAATTTTTATTCGGATCATTTGCCCTGATTTGAGGGATGTTTGATCCGGTATTGGTAGGAGACCACGCATCGAGGATTTTATCCCAACGGTTGTATCCTTGCTCAGAACCGTTAAGAGTCGACTCTTTGAAGGCATTAAACAATTTGACTCCGCTAACTCCCTGGAAGAAGAGGCTTAAATCCCAGTTTTTCCAGTTTATATTGGCTGTAAATCCATAGGTTAATTTAGGAAACGCGTTACCCATATAGATACGGTCAGCATCACTGATTTTACCATCATCGTTTTTATCCAGAAATTTAAGGTCCCCAGCTTTTGCATTGGGTTGAATCAAAACACCACCCTTATTATATGCAGTTACTTCGGCGGCAGACTGAAATATACCGGCAGATTGAATTAACCAGTAAGAATAATATGGCTGGCCAACTGTTGAACGGAAAGGAGAAAGGATACCTCTCCATGAATCACCATGAGCCCAATAAGAGGCTGGATTTTGGTCAATATAGGTTACTTTATTTTGTAAAGTTGCAAAGTTCAAACCTACATTATAATCAAAATCACCTGCTTTATCCGAATAGTTCGCAGCAAATTCAAAGCCTTTATTCGAGATTTCTCCCTGATTAATTAACGGTGCACTTACCCCATACGTATTTGTCCATTTGGTATCCTGTTGTTTAATCAGATCAAATGTTTTTTTGTTGAAATAGTCAGCGGTAATGCTCAGTTTCTTATTTAACATTAAAATGTCAACGCCATAATCGGTCTGTTCTGAAGTTTCCCATGACAGATTGGCATTATATGCACTGCTGACATAAGCGGCACTACTGTTAGGGGCTCCATTGCCGGCCTGATGAGCGTGGTCTCCGGATAAAGTAGGATAGCCATAATACATTCCAATAGAACCTAAGTTTCCAATTTGACCCCAGCTGGCACGAAGCTTTAACAAATTCACCATTGGCAGTTTGAACCAAGGCTCAGAAGATATTTTCCAGGCGCCAGTTATACCTGGATAATCTTTTGATCTGTTTCCCACCGCGAGGCGGCCAGCAATATCAGTACGGTAGCTTCCGGTTGCAAAATAACGGTCGGCATAGCTGTAGGCGACACGACCAACATACGAAAGGTTGCGGTCTTCGAATTGTCCGTCATAAGGCCGATCTTCGGCAAAGGTTTGAGCATTGACAAGAAATTGCGCCCAATCAGCTTCACGGGCAAAATCACGAGCCGTAAGACCAAAGTTTCTGCCCCCATTCTCCCTGGAGGTTGTAGAAACCATGACACCCAGATTGTGCTTGTCAAAAACACGGTTGTAGTTAAGCGTATTTTCCCAAATCCAATTGTAGTAACGGCCTGTTGAATAACTTAAGGAATTACGATTGTTCGGTTTGCCCGGTTCAGGTCGTAAATATCCGAAGTCTTTATTGAATGAAGTATTCGCACGATATGAAAAACGTGAAGTAAGTTCTAACCCTTTGATCACATCAGTAATATTCAGCTGAGAGGTTGACATGATATCGCTGCTGCGGCCAAAATTTTGGTTTCTGAGTAACGAAGCAACAGGATTCACGGCATCTCCATGTATTCCAAGATAGGGGGAGTCAACCGGGCCTACGCCACCGAATTTGCCATCTGCATAATATGGAGTAGCTGAACTTGGCATATAAATAGCAGAAAGAATAGCGCCGGTATAACCACTCTGAGTATCTGTTCCACGGCCTTCGTTATTATTCCAAAATAGCTCTTCCTTTATTTTAACATACTTATTAATCTTGTAGATCGAATTGAAACGAAGTGAGATATTTTTGCTATAGGTATTGATCAACGTTCCATCTTCTTTTTCGTATCTTGCCTGGAAGAGTGTTGTCAATTTATCTGTACCACCATTTACAGAAATATTATGTCTCTGAACAGCTGCTGTGCGAAAAATTTGGTTCATCCAATCGGTGCGCGTAACTTGTGCGTATGGGTTTTTAGTGATATCCCATCCTGAAAGGGGTGTTGATCCGGCATTGGTATACGCCAGATTTGAGACCTTTGCTTCGTCTGAAGCATTAAGTGCATGAGGTAGTTTCCAGGCAGATTTTACACCGTAAAAACCACTGTATTCAACCGATGGCTTACCCATCTTTGATTGACGGGTAGTAACTAAGATTACCCCTGCTGCTCCGGCATGCGCACCGTAAATAGCTGCAGAAGCAGCATCTTTAAGTACGGTAACTGATTCTACATCAGAGGGATTAAATGGAGCATCCGGAACACCGTCAACAACATACAATACGCTTTCTGATTTCGATCCGGTACCGCGGATGGTAACTGCAGGACCAGCACCCGGCTGACCTCCCTGATTTACAACGGTGACACCCGGTACAAGTCCTTGAATCATAGATGCAGTACTTAATATCGGGCGGTCTTTTAGTCTTTCAATATTCTGAACAACAGCAACAGCGGCCGATAAGTCCTGTTTTTTAGTAGTACCATATCCAATGGCAACTACTTCTTCAATGCCGATGGTTTCCTGTTTCAGGGTGACATTAACCGTGCTTTTGCCTTCAACAGCTACTTCTTGGCTCTTCATTCCAACAAATGAAAATATAACTGATTTGGCGCCTGCAGGAAGTGTCAGGGTATATTGTCCATCATTATCTGTGGTTATACCGATAGTTGTTCCTTTCACAACAACTGATACTCCAGGAAGAAGTATCCCTGCCTGATCGGTAACTTTACCTGTAATCTTTTTGCCGTTTTGCTGCTCGGAAATTGAATTGGAAAGATCGGAAGATTTAACAATGATGTTCTTACCGATAATTTCGTAACTCACTGCATCTTTCCCAAAAACGTTAGCCAAAACATCATCGATCTTACTGTCTTTTAAATCGATATTGACTTTTTGCTGGTCATTAATCTGCCCTTTGTTGTAAAAGAAAAAGAAATCTGACTGTTTTTCAACTGCATCAAAAACTTCTGCAATTGTTGCGTTTTGCATTTTGAGGTTCAGACGTGCCGTTTGTGAGTAAACACTTGCGGTAGCTTGTGTGATGGTGATCACCAAAATAGCTAAAAATAGTTTCATAATTCGCGACATTTTTTCAAACAAGAGTTCTCGCCCCCTGTTTAGATTGGGTTTTTTTTTCATACTTTTGAATGTTTTAAATAAATAAAATGATTTTTTCGTTTTTCGCTCCTTCAGAGCGTTTTTCTGCAACGGGAATAGGTGAGACTATTTCCGTTGTTTTTTTATTCGTTAAGTTTACTTGTTCATCTCGTCATAGGCTTGATATTCGTTTTTTATCGTTAATTATATTTTACCATGTGCAATTTAAAAAATGTAAATTTCGCAAAAGACTGTTAAAATCAGATTGCAATTAAATTACATAGCTGTTACAAATCAACATCAAAATAATTCTCCATTTTTTAATGGTTTGCTATTCCAGCCATACTTCACGATCTTTAATAGTGTAATTTAATTTTACACTACGCTTTAGTGTTTCAAAAGCGTCAAGTAAATCCTGATCGTAACTGAACATACCCCTGAAACGGAGTTTTTCCAGCGCCGGATTTTTAATATGAATCTTAATATCATACAAACGTTCAAGCTCGGCAAGGATTGTTTTTAAATCAGCATCCTTAAACAGAAATTTCTCGCTTCTCCATGCACTGAACCGTGCTGCATCAACATTTTTGATTTTTGTTTCAGAACTTTTGAGGTCATAAACTGCCTGCTCACCCGGATGAAGTTCAATAAATGAACTTCCGGATTTTTTCGTAAAGAACATGATAGACCCCTCTTCAAGCGTCGTTACAATACGCTCTTCTCCGGGATAAGCTTTCATATTAAATGAAGTTCCCAATACTTTAACGGTTTCTTCCGGGGTAATCACAAAGAAAGGTTTTTGTGCATTTTTGGTCACCTTAAAATATCCTTCTCCGGATAGTTTTACTTCTCTTTTGTCTGCCGGTTCACTTGAAGGATAACTAATAGAAGATCCGGCATTTAACCAGATTTCGGTGCCATCAGACATGGTACAAACAGCAATATGTTTTCGTGGTGCAGTAACTGTGTTCCAGGCAACAGGACTGGCATTGTGTGTGTAATTGCCTGCATACCAGCCTATAGCCAGCATTATCGGACCAATAAGTACTGCCGCAATCCGAAGAAATTTTAGCAATAACCTGTCACGGTTGTGAACCATTACTGATTGGGCTATAATAGCACTCTTAACTGCCATTTTATCCTGCTCTCTCTGGTTTTCCATAAATGGTTCAGGACTATTTTCCCAAACTGTCACTGCAGCATCAAAGGTTTTTCTGTTTTCTTCCGATAGATTCTTCCAAAGCAGAAGCGCCTCGTTATCAGCAAAAGTACCATTCCCTGATAAAAAATTGGCGATCTGAAGGTCAATATCGTGTATTGCTTTGTCCATTGGACACAATTATGATTGATTAATTTCATCATAAGACGATAAGGGAGCTACCTACCCCGTAAAGGTGAGCTATTAATTTTCCTGAAAAAATAAAATAAGATTTTAACAGATTGATTATCTGTGAATTTAAGTCTTAATTTTTTTAGCGCAATACCCATCTGCATTTCTACTGTTTTGACTGAAATTCCAAGTTTTTGAGCAATTTCACTATATCTGAGTTCTTCAAAGCGGCAAAGAATAAATATTTCGCGGCATTTTTCGGGTAAAGCCTCAATGGCCAAATTAATTTTTGCATTCAGCTCTGCTTCTTCAATTAAATTACGATCGAAAGTAACCAGCTCCGGTTGGGCTTCACGAAAGTATTTTTCTTCAACGCGTTTGTGTTTGAGATAGTCGAGGGCATAATTATGAACCGTTCTGAAAAGATATGCTTTTAACGATTGCTGAATGACAAGCTTATTCCGTTTAATCCAAATATCAACAAATACCTGCTGAACCAAAGAGCGGGATTCATCAAAATCGCGGATATATTTATCGGCATAAAAGCAAAGTTCAGGGTAATAATGGTCAAATACCTCGGTAAAGGATTCCTCATTTCCCTGACATATATTCTTCAAAAAGGCAGAATCAGAAATCATCTTAGGAAAGATTATGCTTTAAAGGTTTTTCCGGATTTTGGTGCCTGCAAATATAACGTTAATCCTGAAAACAGCTACGAAGAAAAACTCATGAACTTATTTTCTATATAACAGATTCAACGAAAAATTCCAGGTTACTGGCAATTATTGAATACAAGAAACAAATTTATTTTGCCCGGACATTCCGTGGGCCCGGGGCAGCCGTTAGGAATATTTCAATTCATTTAACGTTAAATCCTCAATTCATAACGTTAAAAAAGTCTTGTTGCAATTAGAATTTAAATTGACTATAATTGCACATAATAAATAAGGGAGGTTCTAAAATTTAATATTTTGATATATAGATATTTATCGCTATTTTTAGGGCAATAAATTCT
>JBAXOA010000102.1:0-15828 GCA_037133495.1 Mariniphaga sp.
GGGCAGCTGCAATTGGAGTTCGATGCTTTTTAACATAAATTAATAGACACTAGTGTAAAAGTATCTTATTCTGCGAATTTATAGCCATTATGGCATTATGAATATAATGATATAAATTGTAAAAAAATATGTTGTAAAATACAGATATATAATACTATACGTATTTGGTTATTTTGCTATATATTATTGTTAATAGGCTATCAATTCTAAATAAGTATATCTCTACTACATTCAACATCCATATAATCAGATATATGCAACTGATTGCTATTTTTATAAAAATAATTAGAAATTTTCTTGCATCAGGCAATATCGCGATAGTATATTTGGCTTTATTTAATCTAAATAAAAATAGCGAATTGTACAACTATTTTTATTTTCTCGGTTTCTTTCTTGTATTGAGTTTTAAATGCAGCTCCAAATACGCTCTTTTTTTTATTATAATTGTTAAGGTGTGTAATTAATTCCGTATTATTATGAAACTCAGAATGATTTTTTTCTCATTGCTGCTTGTTGGAGCATGCAATGCATGGGCTCAGGATAAGGAAAATGCCAGTATTCCCATGATTGGGGACGATGCTCCCTCCTTTACTGCAGAAACAACAGCAGGCAAACTTAATTTTCCTTCAGATTATGGACATAAGTGGAAAATTATTTTTAGTCACCCCCGCGATTTTACACCGGTATGCTCTTCCGAAATTTTGACCCTTGCGAATATGCAGGAAGATTTTGAAAAGCTTAATGTCAAGCTGGTGGTAGTTTCCACCGATGTGTTAGAAAAGCATGAGCTATGGAAAAAGGCGCTGGAAGAAACTGCTTACAAGGACAAGATGCCTGTGAAAATAAATTTTCCATTGGTTGATGATAACAGGATGACTATTTCACGAGAATATGGAATGCTCCATATCCCGGTAAGTACTACCAAAGATGTGCGGGGCGTTTTTATTATTAACCCTGACAATAAAGTAGCCGCGATCTATTTTTATCCTATGAATATCGGAAGGAATATGGAAGAAATCAAGCGAACAGTTATTGCTCTCCAGACTGCAGGTAGCGGGAAGAACCGCTATTTGATTCCGGCAAACTGGCATCAGGGTGACGATGTTCTGGTTCCGCAGTTCCCTTATACCGAAAAGGAGTTGAAAGCCAATCCAGATCTGAAATATTCGTATTATAATGTCGGTTCTTACATGTGGTTTAAGAAAATGTAGAATTCAAAGTGAGTTTTATTGAAATGCTTTATCGGACTATAATTTAAAAAGCACCTCAAAAGGGTGCTTTTTAAATTATGTATAATATGCAGCTTTGAGTGAATGTCCCGGAGCCTTCCCAAAATAGAACTACATCGATAATTTTTCCGGGTTAGCCATCAAATATGCTTCGGCCTCTGTGCTCCACAGTCCCTGGTAGCGCTCGCAGATCTCTGAAAGACGCGCATACACCGGATTGGTTCTGCCTTTTGCCGCAAATTCAGTTATTGGTGTCAGTGGCATATCGATATGGTTGTAAATCAGTTTTTTGCCTCCAGGAATTTCTGGAAGATGTAACGTCGCATCAATTACAGCATTGATTCCTCCGATATGAGTGACTAATCCAGCAGGATCAAGACCGGCTGACATCAGCGCAAGAGCTTCTTTCATATCATCGGTATTACCGCCACTTGTTCCAACAATATGGGTGTAAGCGTAATGGACATTGTAAAAATTAAGCGTGGCCTTGAAGTTGGGATCGGATGGTCCGGCAAAGAAATTCAGACAACCATCAAATGCCAGTAAGGCATCTGCTTGTTCAATTACTGGCGCAACCGGGGCGAATACGAAAATGTCATTGTAGCCTTCACCTCCACTGATTGTTTTTAGTTCCTCAATTATATTCGTAAATTTAGAGGTGTTAATATACTGAAGATCAATTCCTTTTGAAGTTGCAAATGCAGTTGTATATAATCCCGCTGCACGATCAAGCCGTGTCTGATCGATATCTGTTACAATTAAAAGCGATGGCTTACGATCTTCGCGGTGAAGAATATAGTTGATTGCCGCAAGACCCATCGGACCTACACCTGCCAGAAGTGCCATTTTACCTCCATCGACAATCTCCATTTTATGAATATAAGAACCCGGTGTGGTATGATAGTTGGCATGAATCGCTCCGATTACGCATGATAATGGCTCGGATAGCGAAGCCGGGTAAAAACCCTCGCCTGTGTAAGGAAGCAAGCAATCTGCCTCCATCACCTCATTGGGAACGATTACATAAGTTGCATCGCCTCCTATGAAGCTGTATGAATATCCGGGTGCTCCCAAAAGTCCGACAGGACTTCCCGGGAAATTAATTGCCGGTTGTATAGAAAATTTATCACCCACTTTAAATTTATCCTTCCATTTTGATCCGATTTCGATCAGTTCACCTGCAAATTCGTGACCAATAATAGGAGGATTAGTTGCACAGTCGTTGGGAATTCTTTTATGATCAGCTCCCTGGCTGGCTGCTTTATAGGACGACATACATAAGCTGTCGCACACTACTTTAGCTAATATTTCATTTTCTTTTATTTGGGGCAGATCAAACTCTTCGAGTCTTAAATCTTTCTTGCCATATAATCGTACTGCACGTGTTTTCATAGTATTATTTGAGTTTTATTTTATATTTAACAGATTGCTTCTTAATCAGTTGTAGAAATAAAATATTGTCGTATTATTTTTGGATCAATTTATTTAATAATTCAGTAATTATCAGAGATCATTTTCAAATAAAAATGAAAGTCAAAAATGCACAATAAATCTTTCCTATTAATTATTAGCAATAGCCAGCTACTAGTTTAGCATATTTTGTCCGCCGGTTACGGGAACAGCCTGACCGGTTTCGTATTCCTGTTCCATCACATAAAAAATAGCCCTTACTACATCCACAACCCGACATCCTCTGCCTGCCGGAACCTGACCTTCGTAGAACGCTTTGACATCTTCAATATCCTTAGCTCCCGGAACTTTTCCCGCTTTAAGATACTGAACAAAAAGCCCCTTTTCGGGATCACTCCATAGTGGGCCTTCAAAGAAATTACCCGGACAAATGGAGTTTACTTTGATCCGGGAAGGCATCAGTTCCATCGCAAAGGATTGTGTAAGACCAATTCCTCCAAATTTTCCACCCGCATAAGCAAAATTACGATTGCTTCCTTTTAATCCGGATTTTGAATTAATCTGAATAATATCGGTGAAATAATCTTTTCGGTAACGAGCCTGAACCTTCATCACGGCAGACGCATATTTTGCACACAGAAAATAACCATTGTAATTAACATCAGTCATCAGAGAAAAAGTCTCAGGTGTCATTTCATCAAGTCCGCCTGCACGAAGAATTCCGGCATTGCTGATGATCACATCAAGACCTCCGAAATATCTTACCGTTTCTGCAACCATCGCCTCAACAGATACGGGGTTTGTGACATCTGCTTTAATAAAATAAGCCTGATTACTCTGTTTTTTTTCATTCAATAGTTCGGCCATTTTTCCGCCGGCTACTTCGTTGAGATCAGCGATCACAACATTTGCTCCCTGAGCATACATTAATTCTGCAATGCCTCCTCCAAAGCCCTGCGCTCCACCTGTAACGATGACGATCTTATGCTGAACACGGCCATCGACTGTCATAACCGGTTCTTTCGGGCCACCCAGCAGTCCATTGAGTGCAGCGGAATCAGCTCCAATCGCTACTAATCCAATTCCCTTTAGGAGAATATAATCGGGATGTATGATGCGCGAATCAAACCATGCCGAAAGTTTTACCAGTAAATCATCAATAATCTCATCGGGATCGATGGTTTCATCCACGACCAGAATTCCTGATGATGGTTCAATAAAACTTAAATCGCGGAGATCTTCCTCGTTTTCAACCGCAAGAATTTCTTCGCGGTTGTCGAATCTCGCGGTCATTATTTTTTCCCGGGAGGTTAACATTCTGATGGCAGGAATGACGCGATTAATTATTAAGCTGCTCATATTTATGATTTTATCAGGTATTCAATCAGTGCTTTACCCAGCGTGGTGAAATATTCCCTTCTGGTAAGATCAGGTTTGCCGTTCTGATCAACATAGCCTTTCCCTTCGGTTGCAACCAGATATTGATGCGCCGCAGTAATGCATGCACCTTCATAATTAATTTCCTTTAAAATATTACTTAGAGGAGAATTATTTCTGGCGAAGAGTTCAACAGGTTCCATTGTCGGAGTATTGTGTTCCGTGCCAAATGTGACAACAAAACCGTTTTCATTAAAATACCCGGCATATTCTTCAAGAACAGCCAAACAATTCCGGGTAGTTATAAATTCAACTGAGGAGATATTTCTTTTTTTGAGTATCTCCAATACAACTTCTTTTGGAGCTTCGAATTCTGTGAAATTTCCATTGGCATCATCAGCCAGGAATGGATAGGTGGGTATCCCTCCTGAATTAAGAATAATCCCGCAAACAATCTCCATATCAAGAAATGCCTCAGGGCTTTCAGGAATAAATGCCGATCCGCCTGCTTTCAGAAGATTGCCGCGAATCTCATTTTCAATTGCAGCAAAATTTGCAATGTCAGATTTCAGGGGTTTACCTCCAAAGACGGATTGATAAAATGTCTGTTGAGCTTCAGCCGTTTCGAACTGATTGCTTATTTTTTCACGTAAAGCTTTGGCAAGATGGCGTTCCCGTACCATTCCTTTGGTCATTTCTGTTTTTATGGCATCATAATCCAGTTGAAAACCGGCATCGCAATCCTTAAGAACCTCATTCAGCTTCAGGCACATTTTTTGAACCTGAATGTTCGATTCCTGACGGACGGATTCTAAAGCAGATGCATATGGTTCTTTAAGACTCGGCGGATAGGAAAGCCCCTTGCCACTCAGGTAAGTACGCCCCGGATTATTCGGATCGTTTACTTTTATCCCTGCGGCCTGATCATCGCGGTTAAGACTGATGTATTCGATGTTGAAAAGCGGAAATATTTTTCGTGAAGCACATTCCGAAGCCCATTCCTGATATCCGTCTGTTGAGTAAAAGTCATTAATGCCGGCAACTTTAACATTCTCATCTACAGCCATATTTAGGGCTTGAGGGATGTTGGCAAAAGCGCTGAATGAATATGGTGTGTGCATGTGAGCATTTACCAGCCGCAATTTACCATCACCATTGTTTTCGTACCACTTTATCAGATCTTCCTTTTTAGGGAATATACTCCAGAAATCCATAATGTCATATTTTATTGTCAAGATAATTGCAAATTAAAATTGCATAATTCCTTCCGTCAGCTGACGGACCTAATTCGTAATTGTTAATTCGTAATTCCTAATTGTTAGTATTAAACCCCAAGTTTTGCCCTGCGTATTTGTTCCAGATCACTAAAGTTTTGACCTGAAACATGTCCTTTCAACGGGACGATTTTTTCATGAATGGCATCAATAAACCATTCTGGTTGTGGAAAGAAAGCCTCTTCAAGCTCGTAAGCAGGTGTGATCCAGTTTCTTGATCCTACAACAACAGGTGGTGCATCGAGATAGTCGAATGCCAGTTCTGTAATATTTCGGGCCAGTTCGTTCAAAAACGAACCGCGCGAGGTGGCATCACCTGATACGATTATCCGGCCGGTTTTTTTCACCGAGGCAACTACTTTTTCATAATTAAAAGGCACAAGCGATCGCGCATCAATTACTTCAGCCGACAGATTGTATTTCTCTTCTAATATTTTTGCTGCATCCAATGCACGGTAAAGTGTTGCACCTATTGTAAGTATCGTTACATCCTTTCCTTCCCGTTTCACATCAGGCTCACCAAAGGGGATTTCATAATAACCCTCGGGTACACCACCTTGATGGAATTGCTCGCCAATATCATAAACACGCTGACTTTCGAAAAAGATCACAGGGTCTGTGCCTTGTAATGCGCTGTTCATTAGTCCTTTTGCGTCGTAAGGTGTGACGGGAAAAACCACTTTTAATCCAGGAATATGAGCAACAAGTGAAGTCCAGTCCTGCGAGTGTTGAGCTCCATATTTTGAACCAACTGAAACACGCATAACAACGGGCATTTTAAGCATATTTCCGCTCATGGCCTGCCATTTGGGAAGTTGATTAAAAACTTCATCTCCACATCTTCCAAGGAAATCGCAATACATGATTTCGGGGATTACACGTCCGCCACACATTGCGTAACCGATGGCCGTACCAACGATTGAAGCTTCCGAAATAGGGGAATTAAACAGCCTGTGGTATGGAAGTGCTTCTGTAAGTCCACGGTAAACTGCAAATGCACCCCCCCAGTCGCGGTTTTCTTCACCATAGGCGACTAAAGTTGGATCTTTATAAAACCGATCGACAATGGCATCAAAAATACCATCGCGCAGTTGATATTGTTTCATTTTAGAAAAAGGCTTCCCATCCGCATCGAAGGCAAAACGTTCTTTCTTGGAGATCTGAATGACTCTTGGATTCTCCTCCATTGGGTGGTTTACCTCAGGAGTGCGGTCGTCCATTTTATCGACAGACTGATTTGAGAAGATCATTTCGCCAATTTGCTCTGGTCGTTTACGGATATCCATTCGGGGCGAAACCGCATCATTGATCGAAAGTTTTAGCATTTCAACCATAATCAGCTTAATATCCTCCCATGTAGCATCCAGTGATTGTTGTGTTGTGACCTTTGCATCGATAAGATTCTTTCCAAACGATGCTATGCTGTCTTGTGCCTGCCAGGCTTCAATTTCCTCTTTTGAGCGGTAAGATGAAGCATCTGAGGGGGAATGTCCGCTATAACGATAGGTGAGTACCTCGAGCAGAACCGGACCGTTTTTTTCTTCAATAACCTTCCGTTTGCGGCGATAAGCGTCAATTACTGCCAACGGATTGTAGCCATCAACACTCTCGGCATGAAGCTGTTCAGGGTTTACGCCGGCGCCGATACGCGCTACTTTTCCGTAGCCCATTGTTTCGCCGCAGGTCTGGCCACCCATACCGTACTGGTTGTTCATTACATTAAAAATCACGGGTAAGCCACCTTTCATATCGCCTTCCCAGAGCTCTTTAAACTGATCCATCGAAGCAAATGACAGTCCTTCCCAAACAGGACCACAAGCCATCGACGCGTCGCCAATATTAGCGACAACCAATCCCGGCTTACGGTTGATTTTTTTATACAATGCAGCCCCAACCGAAATATCGCCGCTGCCACCTACGATGGCATTGTTTGGATAAACACCGAAAGGGGTAAAAAAAGCATGCATACTCCCGCCGAGTCCTTTGTTGAAACCTGTTTCGCGGGCAAAAATTTCAGCTAACGTACCGTAAATTAAAAATCTCCGGCCAAGTTCCTTCGTTGTCCCTTTGAAATCTTTTTTGACCACATTTAGAACTGTGCCATCAAAAAACGATTCCATTATCAGCATTAATTCGGCATCATTCAGTTTATGAACAGCGCTTAAGCCTTTGGCCAGAATTTCACCATGACTTCGGTGTGAGCCAAAAATAAAGTCTTCAACAGTAAGGGTATAAGCCATTCCAACAGCTGCCGCTTCCTGTCCGGCCGAGAGATGTGCCGGACCCGGATGATCGTAAGGCACGCCGCTATATGCTCCGGTAGTCTTAATCAGGTTGAGCATTGTTTCAAATTCGCGGATTACCACCATATCGTGGTAAATGCGAAGGAAATCATCGTTTGTGAAATTGGCTTTTTCTTCGGCTATCGTTTTGTTGTATTGATTAACAGGGATTGGTTTGAAGGTAATCTCTCCTGATTTTCTGGCCGCAATTGGGTCAATAAACTGAACTTTAGGCATATAATTTCTATTAATAATATTTTGATGATATGACAATAACTAATTGTCAATTAATAATTTTCAATGATCAATTCTGTCATGCGTCTTTCCGGGACTATCAGAATGCAAAGATATTTTCTTTGAATATTTCTGAGATAGTAGGATGTGGGAAGATTACTTCTTCCATTTCTTTAAGGGTCATCTCCATCTCGATTGCCATTGAAGCGCCGTAAATAATTTCGCCTGATGGATTTCCAAGAATATGAACACCAAGTATTTCGCCGTATTTTGCGCCTACTAAAACTTTGCAAAGGCCACTTCCTCCTTCATTCTCTGCGATAAAGCGTCCTGCAAAGGCTAATGGCAACTTGGCAACCCGGTATTCAATATTTTCCGCTTTGGCACTCTCTTCTGTATATCCGACACCTGAAAATTCAGGATTGGTATAAACTACACCAGGGATGGCATTGTAGCGCATTCTGTCAGGACGTCCGGTAAGGTTGTTTACCACAACTTCACCTTCGCGGCTGGCGGTATGAGCCAATAACGAGAATCCTGTTACGTCACCCGCTGCAAAAACATTCGGAACATTTGTACGCATCTTCTCGTCAACTTTAATGCCGCCACGATGAAGTTCAACTCCGATATTTTCGAGACCAAACCCGGTTGTATTGGCTTTCCGACCAACGCTAACCAGAATTTTCTCCCCTTTTATTGATTCTTTTATTCCGTTTTTTTCGAAAAATACTTCATCTCCTTTTACTTCAGTTACTTTGGCTGAGATATTGAAAGTGATTCCTTTTTTTGTGTATTGCTGCCTTAACATCTCACTCATTTCGCGATCCATTCCCGTAAGAATTTCATCCAGCATTTCAATGACTGTGACTTTTGTGCCAAGGCTGTTAAAGAAACTGGCAAATTCCAGTCCAATTACGCCACCACCGATAATCACCAATGAATCAGGCCTTTCCTTCAATTGAAGAATTTCTCTGTTCGTAAGTATCAATTCTCCCGGAGCTCCAAGTCCCGGAATAGGAGGTAAAAATGCTTCCGAACCGGTACAAATCAGGAGATTTGCAGCTAAAATCTGTGTGTCACCGGCAGTAATTTCTATGCCTGCAGCTGAACGTCCTTTAATGTATGCTTCGCTTTTAATTACTTCGACATGATGTTCTTTCATTTTCATTGCAACACCACCGACCAATTTCTTGACGACTTTTTGTTTCCGAGCCATCATCTTGGAAAAATCGAAGGTAACCTCTTTTGTATCAATGCCGTATTTGCTGCTTCCAAGAGCATTGTCATATAGCTTGGCGCTGTATAAAAGGGTTTTTGTAGGGATACAGCCTTCGTTGAGGCAGACTCCGCCTAGTTCGCTTTTTTCAATTAATACGACTTTAAGCCCTTTTTGTCCGGCTCTTTCTGCTGCTACATATCCGGCGGGTCCTCCACCGATAATGGCTAAATCAAATGGTGTGTTCATATTGGAATCTCTTATTTATTAAAGTTCAAATTCAAGGTTTTCGATTTCAATGGCAATTTGTTTAAGGAACCTGGTTGCTTCTCCTCCATCAAGTGCCTGATGATCATAGGTAAGACTAAGTCCGATAAAAGGTACAAATCCATAGGCTCCGTCGCCTAAATCTTTGGGTCGCGGTACGATGGTGTTCACTCCCAGGATGCCAACTTGTGGCAGATTGATAACCGGGGTAAATAGTTCCACGCCATAGTTTCCAAGATTTGAAATAGTAAACGAAGCAGCTTCGGACGATAGTAGTTCGGGATTTACATTTCCTTTGCGACATGAAGCAGCTATTTCACGCAGCTGGTTCGAAAGCCCCTGAATAGAAAGATCATCCGCATTTCTGATTACAGGAACCATCAATCCGCGATCGGTATCGACGGCTATTCCAAGATGTATTTTATTAAAATATTTCACGCTTTCGCCAAGAAAGTGGGCATTTGCCTGGGGAAATTTCCGCAACGCTTTGACCACTGCAAAACAAACCATATCATTGATGGTAATGTTCACAGGATAACCATTATCGTTGGCTTTTTTTATTTTTCTGCGCCATTCAAGCATTTTGCGTGCATCGGCTCCCAAGTGATGGGTTAACTGGGCCGAATTTTGTAATGAGCTGTGCATCGCTTTGGCGATCAGCTTTCGCATATTTGTTAATTTCTTGATTTCGAAATCGTTACTGTAGACCGTGTGTGGCAGCAAAAGATCCTTGGCAGTAACTGAGCCACCTAATCCGCTTCCTGTTGATCCGGACTGTAATTGTTCCTGACCAGCTTTTTTCTTTGCTAACGGAGTAGTTTTAGGATTGCCAGCGATCACGGCAAGAACATCCTGCTCGATGATACGCTCATTAGGACCGGTTCCCGTTATTCCAGTGGTCAGAATTCCTTCTTTTTCCGCTAAGATTCTGGCTCTTGGAGAAATGGCACCGGTTCCGGATTTGGATTGAACTGCCTTTTCGATTTCGGGTGTAGGATTTTCTTTTGTAACGGTTGGTTCCGGAGTATCCTCTTTTGGAGCCGTGGTTCCTCCCGGACGAAATTCATCGACTGACTCGCCGGGAGTTCCAATCACACAGACATTGGTGAGTACAGGAACTTCGTCTCCGGCTTCATAAAAACGCTCAATCAGGAAACCATCAACAGCGGACTCTTCTTCAAATGATGCTTTATCCGTCTCGTAAGCAAAAAGCACTTCACCCTTCGTCACATGATCGCCTTTTTTTTTATTCCATTCGGTAATGATGCAACTTTCGACAGACTGGCCTTGCTTAGGCATAATAATAACTGTAGCCATAGAGAAATATTTTGCACAAAGATATTTTATTCAACTTGTATTTACAAGTATATATTGTATTTATTTTTGAAAAAAAATAAATGGAGTTTATATCGCTGATTAACAAATATATATAAATAGTGTCAATTTGTATCATGTAATTACAAATATGCATTTTTGTTAAAATATTTATTACTTTTGCGAACCTAATGTAATTATTCGCGATAAGAGTTATGGAACAAAAGAAAGCAATTCCACAGCATCGAAAAGTCTATGAAATTTTGCGCGCTCATATTACGGAGGGTGTTTTTCGTGAAGGCGATTTGCTTCCATCTGAAAATGAGTTGTGTGCCGTTCACAGCGTGACTCGTCCTACAATACGAAAAGCGCTGGACAGGTTGACCAACGAAGGTTATATTGTCAGGCATCAGGGAAAGGGGAGTATCGTAAAAGGAACACCCAAAGGCATTGGAATACTTTCGATGACTGGAACCACTTCCGCTATTGGACAGGATAATCTGCTCACAAATATTATTGTCAAGCCTGAAATCAGAAATTGGACGGATGCTTTTACTTTTCCATTAAGCAAATGGGAGATCGAAGCTGGTTGCATTTATATGGAACGGCTACGACTGGTCAATAATAAGCCGGTATTCTTTGATATCACAATGATCCCCAATATTAATTTAAACAGATTTACCTCCCGAAATTTTGACAATAAATCACTTTTTGATATTCTGCGAAAACATTACCAGGTTGAGGTAAGAGGAGGAGAACAGAAACTCCTTTCCATCCTGGCGGATGAAAAATTGAGAGATTATTTTCAGGTCGGACCGGGTCATCCGGTTTTGCAGTTAAACAGAAAAATTGAGACAAATCGTTCCGGTTTTTATATTTATAGTCAGGTATTCTGCAATACCAACGAGTATGCTTTGTATGGAACATTTTAATAGATGATCTTTAAATATTGATTACCAGTTTGTTGTGGTTGTATTCCTGTTCTCATCACTTTTACTATTTTGTAAGTTGGTTTCATTTAATTTATTTTTTAAATTGTTTTTGCTGGATTTGGTAATTCAAAAAGTCATTGAGCAGATAAATTTAGTGAAATTCTTTTTTGTAATAAAGAACCAATCATCAGGTTATGGTACAGAAGAGAGCATTGAAATTATTTGACGATAAGAAAGTACATACCCTTTGGGACAACTGAATTTAAACAATATAAGGGTTTGAGGAAAGAGAATCTTGGTGATAATATGACGAATACCGAGCTGATTCTTAATATGCTTGCGGAGGCTTCAACTAAAGATATCTCACAAGCAATTCAATCGGAATACTCCTCGTTTGCAACAAGGAGTTCGTAGTCCTGAGTTTTTAACTCATTTGAAAGAACGGAGATTTTGTTGGCGAGCTTCTAAAATAAATTATTTGTAATGCCTTTTAAAATAAAATTTCATTCTCGTTACAAACGACCTATAGTTAACACCTCGTTACAAACCTATTAAATTCACTTGCGATCGGTGCTTTTACCGAATTCCATGCTATTTTTGCAGCTTAATCGGTTTGAAACATGGATATTTATCCTTCGAATTTTGAGAGTAAGATTGGTTTTGATAAAATACGTGAAATCCTTCAGGGGCGCTGTCTGAGTACGCTTGGAAAAGAGCAGGTAGATGAATGTGGATTTTCTTCCAGTAGAGAATCCGTTGAACGTCAGCTGGATGAAGCGATTGAATTTGTGAAGATCATCGGCGAAGGAATGAATTTTCCCAACGGCTATTTTATTGATATGCGGCCGGCTTTGCAACGCTCGAAAGTTGCCGGTACATTTTTGGAGGTGTTCGAATTGTTCGATTTACGTCGGTCACTTGAAACAGTGCGGGCCATCGTGGCTTTCTTTCGGAACACAGAAGCAGAAACCTTCCCCCGATTAAAAAATGTTGTACGCAATGTACAGGTTTTCCCTTTTATCTACGAACGTATCGACCAGATTATCAATAAGCATGGTCAGATTAAAGACAATGCTTCTCCTGAATTGTCTCAGATCCGTCGCGATATATTTTCGTTGCAGTCGAGTGTTTCTAAAATAATGAGCACCATTTTGCGGAAAATGCAGGCAGAGGGATTGGTTGAGAAAGATATTTCGGTCTCGATGCGCGATGGCCGGGCTGTCATCCCGGTAGGTGCGGCCAACAAACGAAAAATTAAAGGAATTATACATGACGAGTCCGCCACAGGAAAAACCGCTTACGTAGAACCTGAAGAGATCGTCGAAACAAATAACCGGATCAGGGAATTAGAATCGGCTGAAAGAAGAGAGATTGTGAAAATTCTCACTCGTTTTACTGACGATATCCGGCCTTATGCCGACGATATTGCCTATTCCTACCAGGTAATGGCAATACTCGATTTTATCAGGGCAAAAGCAATCTGGACCATTGAAAGCAAATCGGTCAAACCAATTATTTCAAGAGAGCTTGAACTCGATTGGATCGCCGCACGACACCCGCTTTTAGAGATTAATCTTGCCAGAGAGCAGCGAAAGATCGTACCGCTTGATATACGACTTGATAAAACTGAGCGGATTATGTTGATTTCCGGACCAAATGCCGGAGGGAAATCGGTATGCCTAAAAACGGTGGGTTTGTTGCAGTATATGCTTCAATGCGGTATACCAATTCCTGTTCAGGTGGATAGCCGAACGGGTTTATTTAAGGCTATCTTCATGGATATTGGCGATGATCAGTCGTTGGATAACGATTTAAGTACCTATAGTTCACATCTTTACAATATGAAGTTCTTTGTAAGGAATTGTTCTCCCGAATCACTGGTGCTGATAGACGAATTTGGAACCGGAACCGAACCGATGCTTGGCGGTGCCATCGCTGAATCGATTCTCAATAAGATCAACCAACTGGGATCTTTCGGTGTGATCACCACCCATTATACCAATTTAAAGCACTTTGCTTCGTCGGCGCCGGGCATAGCGAACGGTGCCATGCTATATGATTCCAATAAGATGGAACCGCTTTTTCAGCTTCAAAGCGGAAAGCCGGGAAGTTCGTTTGCATTTGAAATTGCACGAAAAATCGGGCTCCCCGAAGAAATATTGCAGGATGCGACGAACAAAATCGGGGTAGATCACATCGATTTTGACAAACATTTACGTGAAATTGTTCGGGATAAAAAATATTGGGAGAGTAAGCGACAGAAAATCAGACAAGAGGAGAAGCGGATTGAAGAGTTGGCTTTGAATTATGAAACTGGTCTGGCTGAAACTAAAAAGCTGCGCAAAGAGATTCTTGATAAAGCAAAGCGGGATGCCGAAGAGATTGTTTCGGGTGCCAACAGAATCATCGAGAAGACAATACGGGAAATAAAGGAGGCGGATGCAGCCAAAGACAGGACATTGGAAGCCCGTCAAAAACTTGAAGATTTTAAAACTGAAATATTGCGAAAAGACGATCCGGAGGATGAGCGAATCGTTAGAAAGATGGCAAAATTAAAGCAAAATGAACTCCAGAAGAGAGAGCGTCCTATAAAAGTGGAGGAGGAAAAAAAAGTCGTTGTTGTTCCACAAAAAGCACCTGCAAAAATAGAGGTTGGTGGTTATGTACGTTTGTCGGATCAGGAAACGTTGGGAGAAGTGCTTGAAATCAAGAGCAATAATATTACCGTAGCATTTGGGCATCTTCGCTCTGTTGTTAACCGAAGTAAGCTGGTGCCGGTTTCGCGCAGCGAGGTTAAGCATACAAGGACTGAAAATAAAACCATTGGTCGTATTAATCAGGAAATCGGAGAACGAAAACTGGTATTCAAGCCGAATATAGATGTCCGTGGAATGCGTGCCGAAGAGGCCTTACAAAAAATTAGGGAATTTGTCGATGAAGCGATCATGATTGATGTTAATGAACTGCGCATACTGCATGGAAAGGGAAACGGTATTTTACGCGAGTTGATTCAGAATTACCTCCGGACAGAACCTGCAGTCAGCACTTGCAGAGATGAGCACGTGCAGTTTGGCGGATCTGGGATCACAATTGTTGAACTGGGATAAGCGCAAGAATAGTCCTGATAACGATCCATCTGCACGATTATCGGTAAAATGTTTATGTGAATTAATTTTTATGATTAGCTTTGAATATTCATATCCATTTTATTGCAGATTCAAAATTGAAAACTGAACTTATTCTCTAAATATTATTAACAAAATCCTAAAATTATGATTACTAAAATTGCAATGTTTGCCACCCTTCTGATTATCACTATATCAGTAGTCCCGGATGTTACTTTGGCTCGTTCAAATGCAAAAAAAGCAAAAAGTTCCTGGAATTTTAAAGGTGAAAAAATCCGGTTATTTAATGGGAAAGATCTGAGCAACTGGGATTTTTATCTAAAAAATTCCACTGCTGATCCGGCAACTGTTTTCACGGCAGTGAACGGACTCATTCATATGAACAGTTTTCCATGGGGTTACATGCGGACCAAAGACTCCTACTCCAATTATAAATTACATGTTGAATGGCGCTGGCCTGTTGTTGCAACAAACAGTGGTGTTTTTGTTCATTATCAACCGCGAGATGCCAAAAATTATAAATGGATCGAATGTAATTTGGTCGCCGGAGGTGCAGGTGATTTCATTTGCGAGAAGGGGATTGATATGGATGAAAAAATTGATAAATCGAAAGGTTCAATGAAAAAGCTTGCCGAATCTTCCGAAAAAAAGGTTGGGAAATGGAATACAATGGAAGTCATTTGTGTGAATAATACCATAGAAGTATATGTGAATCAAGTGCTTCAAAACAAGGGGACCAATCTGAATGTCAACGAAGGCAGTATATGTCTTCAGTGTGAAGGGAAAGATATTGAATTCAGGAATGTATTTTTGACCAAACTTAAATAATAAGACCATAATCTTGTTTTCGGGTAAAGATAGCCGGAGGGGATTTGGGAGAAAAGGACAAAAAAAGCCCTCCGGGGAAGGGGAGGGGGCGGCAGATTTGCGATGGGCGGATTCCGGAGGACTAACGGTCGCAGCTATGCGCAGTGCGGGATTACGAAGCTGCGAATGTGTCAACCGTGACGAAAATATGATACGAGAGCTGAACTTGCAAAACCTCTGAAACCCGCATTGCGTATGAGCTGTTTTTAGGTGGCGTTTTGGGAGTGCTGTTAGCGGTTCGGCTTTTATTCTATTTTTCAGATATAGCAATGTACTTTTTTAATTCAGTTTGTTTTTCTGC
>JBAXOA010000103.1:0-15749 GCA_037133495.1 Mariniphaga sp.
CAGGCTTCGCTTGCTGCACTTGAGGCTGCAGTGCGGGATCTTAAATCAGGCGATATTGATGTGGTAGTAACCGCCCCGATTAATAAAGAAAATATACAATCGGAAAACTTTAGTTTCGCAGGGCATACAGAATATTTTGCGAAAGAGTTTGGCACTAAAAACTACCTTATGCTGATGATCAGCGATATTTTAAAGGTTGGAGTTGTAACCGGGCATATCCCGTTGGCTCAGGTTGTCGAATCTATTACTAAAGAAAAGATAGTTAGCAATTTAAGGGTGCTTCATAAAACTATGCTTGAAGATTTTTCCATTCGGAAACCCCGTATTGCCGTGCTTGGCCTCAACCCGCATGCTGGTGACGGTGGTTTAATTGGTGACGAAGAGGAACGGATTATTTTACCCGCGATCAGGCAGGCCAACGAAGAGGGAATTATCGCTTTGGGGCCATACCCCGCTGACGGTTTTTTTGGAGCCGGTGAATTTAAAAAATTTGATGCCACACTTGCAATGTTTCACGATCAGGGATTAATTCCATTTAAGTCTTTTGCATTCGAATCCGGCGTAAATTTTACAGCAGGCTTGCCTGTAATCCGTACCTCTCCCGGACATGGAACGGCATACGGTATTGCTGGAGAAGGTACAGCATCAGAAGAATCGTTTCGCAATGCGTTGTATTTGGCAATTGACCTCCACGCGAACAGAAAAATGTTTAACGAGCTGTCTAAAAACCCGTTACAACGGCATGAGATTGACAGAACAGGTGGAGAATAGTTTTTTGTGATGATTTTTAAAGCATTTGTATGTTCGAATATATCAAAGGATCAGTCTCCGGATTAACTCCAGCCGGGGTGGTCATCGAAACCGGAGGTCTGGGTTATTTTTTACATATCTCTGTTAACACTTATTCGAGTATTAAGGGTAATGAGCAGAGTAAACTTTTTCTCCATGAGGTAATACGGGAAGATGCCCATTTGCTTTATGGCTTTTCAGATCAGGATGAACGCGATTTTTTCAGAATGCTGATTTCCGTCAATGGAATTGGCGCAGCGATCGCAATTATGATGCTTTCATCGTATCTAACTGATGATCTGCGCAATGCAATTTTAACAGAAAATGTTAATCTGCTAAAAAGCATTAAAGGGATTGGCGCTAAAACAGCACAACGCGTAATTATTGAATTAAAAGACAAAGTGGGTAAGGGGCTTGCTTCAGATAAGATCTTCAAAACCGGCAATTCGGTGGTTAGAAATGAAGCTTTAAGCGCCCTTGAAATGTTGGGATTCAATAAAAAAGCGGTCGAAAATTCTGTCGACCAGATTATCGCATCCAATCCTGACCTTACGGTTGAACAACTTCTTAAAATTGCATTAAAAAGTTTTTAATAAAATATATTGCGACTCGTTTTATTAAATACATCAGTAGTTTTATTGCTCTTGATTATTTCCTTGTTTACCGGCAATAGTATTGCGATGGTGAGCCCGGATATGTCAGTAGGTACTCCTTTGCTAATCATCCAGATAACTGAAAAAGATTCGGTTAAGAGCGATACTCTTGGTCCGCTTAAATTCCCGTTCAAGGATACACGCCTTTTTGCAAAATCCGGATCGCAAGACACTTCTGCGCTTTACCTGAAAAAGCCTTCCAATATTAAGACCCTGATTGAATACGATCCAATAAGCGGCGATTACCTGATCTCTGAAAAAATCGGCAATATTGATTATCGTTTACCTTCATCATTCAGCCGCGAAGAGTACTTGAGAAATGATCTTCGTGAATCAATTGACCGATATTGGCGTGACCGAATGGCCCAAAATACCTTGGATCAGAAATCGCAGCTTGTGCCGCAATTTCGGATTAGCGGGCAGGCTTTTAATAAAGTTTTTGGTTCTAATATTGTAAATATCAAACCTCAGGGTTATGTAGAGATGAGCCTGGGAGTGAAAAGCAACCGAATTGAAAATCCTTCCATACCGGTGCGGATGCAACGAAATACAACTTTCGATTTCAGTCAGAAAATTAATGTTAATCTGGATGGCCAGATCGGAGACCGATTAAAAATGAGATTTAACTATAATACTGATGCAACTTTTGATTTTGAGAATAAAATAAAACTTGACTATCAGAGCAACGAAGACGATATCGTAAAAAACATAGAAGCGGGAAATGTCTCCATGCCACTAACAGGCACACTGATCAGAGGCGGGACCAATCTTTTTGGTGTAAAAACTGATTTGCAATTTGGAAAACTGTCGGTCTCCACCGTTTTTTCTCAGCAAAAAGGGGAAACAAAAGTAATTAATACTGAAGGCGGGGCTGAAAAATCAAAGTTCGAAATTAATGCAACTGATTACGATGCCAACCGGCATTTTCTTCTTGGACATTTTTTTTATGAGTCTTATGATAATGCACTTAAAGAATTACCAATTATAAAATCCGCAGTTACAATTAATAAAATTGAAGTATGGGTTACTAATAAATCAAACCGGTTCCAGGAATCACGTAATATTCTGGCATTGATGGATCTTGGTGAAAAAGGAATCAACAAACAAAATCAAAGTATTCCCGCTTTTGGTGATACTCCCGGACTTCCTTTCCCATTTAACACTTATCCCGGCAATGATATCAACGGACTTTACAAACAGATAACCACCACTTACTCAGGCGTTCGCGATATTGCTCAGGTTACACAGGCACTTGGTCCTTTATCTGCCAGAGACTTTGTTGGAGGCCGCGATTATGAAAAAATTGAAAATGCCAGATTGTTAGACTCGACCGAATATTCCCTTAATCGTCAGCTTGGATATCTATCTCTGAATCAATCTCTAAACAACGACGAAGTTCTTGCCATTGCCTATCAATATACGGTTAACGGTGAAAAATTTCAGGTTGGTGAGTTTTCTACCGATGGAATTGCCGCACCAGGTACGCTGATTTTAAAATTGCTCAAAGGCACAAATCTCAATCCTGTGTTTAAAAACTGGCGGTTGATGATGAAAAACATATACAACATTAACAGTCAGCGCGTTTCAGGCGAAGATTTTAAGATGGATGTGCTCTTTAAAAATGATGCAGCAGGATCAAATATCAACTATCTTCCAGATGGTCCTTTAAAAGAAAAGATACTGCTCGGCGTGATGAATCTCGATCACCTTAACAAACAACTGGATCCTTATCCGGACGGTATTTTCGATTTTCTTGAGCACGTTACGATCAATTCTCAACGGGGACGAATTATTTTCCCGGTTATTGAACCGTTTGGGACCAATCTTGAACGTCAGTTGAACGGAGATGTCAATGCGATCAAAAAATATGTCTTCCGCAGTTTATATGACAATACAAAAACGGCAGCGGTTCAGGATGCGGAAAAAAACAAATACCGTTTGATGGGAAGCTACAAAGGATCTTCAAATACGGAGATATCCCTTGATGCCATCAATATTACAAGGGGATCGGTCAAAGTTATGGCTGGAGGAAGGCAACTTCAGGAAGATGTTGATTTTATTGTCGATTATACACAGGGTAAGGTCAAAGTTATTAATCAGGGTTTGCTTGAATCCGGAACCCCGATTTCAATTTCGACAGAGAGCCAGGACCTCTTTAGCATGCAGCGAAAAACGATGCTGGGAACGCATTTAAATTATGAATTCAACAAAAATTTCAACCTTGGGACAACCCTGATGTACCTTCAGGAGAAACCGCTATATCAGAAAGTAAATTATGGTGAGGATCCTATTTCGAATCTGATGTTAGGGTTAAATGCATCCTACAATACAACCTCCGGGATGATTACACGCGCTGTAAATGCCCTGCCATTCCTGAAAACCAATGCAGAGTCAAAAGTTGCTGTTGAGGCCGAATGGGCCAGACTATTTCCCGGACATTCAAAGGTCATATCAAAGGAGGGTGCAGCATACCTCGATGATTTTGAAGGAGCCAAAACACCTATTAACCTAAAATCTTTCGTGGGCTGGTCAATGGCCAGTATTCCGCAAGCGAACGAACTTTTTCCTGAAGGGAACCTGATCAACGATTTGTCGAGCGGGTTTAACCGGGCTCTGCTATCGTGGTACATCATCGATCCTTATATGCAACGCCGTACGGCTCCTTCATACCTGCTTGAGCAAAATAAGCTTGATGATCACAGAGTCAGGGAAGTATTTCAATATGAGATATTTCCGGATCGCGAAACTCCGGCTGGTCAGCCAACAAATATCCCTACACTGGATCTTTCGTATTTTCCTGCAGATAGAGGCTCCAACAATTACGACGCAGCTCCATCTGCTTTTTCGTCAGGCGTTAATAGAAACGGAACCCTCAAATCTCCGGAAACCAGATGGGGTGGTATTATGCGAAAAATTGAAACCAGCGATTTCGAGGCAGCTAATGTCGAATATATCGAATTCTGGCTGATGGATCCGTTTGCAATGGATTCGGTCGGCAGTCCTAATCCGGGAGGCGATCTTTATTTCAATCTGGGAAATGTTTCGGAAGATATCCTGCGTGATGGCCGAAAATCTTTTGAGCATGGTCTGCCCGGTGATGGAAACTATACAAATACGGACCAAACCAACTGGGGACGGGTATCAAGGCAGCAGTCATTGGTTAAAGCATTCGATAATTCACCGCAGGCAAGGATAAATCAGGATATTGGTCTCGATGGACTTAGTTCAGCTGATGAAAAATCATTCTTTAGTAAATACCTCACCAATCTGACAACATTAGTTGCTGACACAGCATTGACAAAGGCAACGAAAGATCCGTCGAGCGACGATTATCATTATTTCAGGGGTACCGATTACGATAGTGAAAAGAAAGACGTGCTGGAAAGATATAAATATTTCGCCCGGACAGAAGGCAATTCACCTACCTCCGGACAATCTCCTGAAAGCTACCCTACTGCTGCCACATCGATTCCGGATGTTGAAGATATCAACGATGACAATACCCTCAACGAGAATGAGGCCTATTATCAGTATCATATTAAGTTTGACCGTAATAATATGGTCTTAGGCAAAAACTACATTTCAGATATAAAGAAGGCAGAACCTACGCTGAAAAGTGGGAAAAAATCACCAATCACATGGTATCAATTTAAAATTCCTATCAGCTCACCGGATAAAGTTTATGGTGCAATTAACGATTTCAGATCCATTCGTTTTATACGGATGTTTCTAAAAGGATGGCAGAAACCGGTAGTAATGCGTTTTGCAACGCTTGATCTGGTAAGAACCAACTGGAGAAGATATGATAAAGATCTTACTGAGGATAAAAGCCTCCCGGCCACCGGCACTCAATTTGAAATAGCAGCGGTAAATGTAGAGGAGAACAGTAACAGAAAACCCGTCAATTACATCGTCCCTCCCGGTGTAAGCCGCGTTATTGATCCGTCAAATGCCCAACTGACGCAACTGAATGAACAGGCGATGGTTTTGCGAACCATCGATTTGGAACCGGGTGATGCAAGGGGCGCCTATAAAACTATGATGATCGATATGCGCCGGTACAAAACGCTGAAGATGGAAGTTCATGCCGAGGAAATGAGCGGAGCCGGTTTGCGAGATGATGATCTTTATCTTTTCGTGCGTTTAGGATCTGATTTTCAATATAATTACTACGAATACGAAATACCGTTAAAACTTACTATACCAGGTTATTACGACAGCAATACAGAGAGTGACCGATTTGCTGTGTGGCCGGAAGCTAACCGGATTTATATACCGCTTGATCAGTTGCCACAACTGAAATTGGATCGAAACACCGAAATGCGTAAGGCTGGCTCCCTGCTCACGATCTCAGATATCTTCGAGAAAATTCATTCCGGTGTAAATAATAATAAGAATCGAATTAAAGTCAAGGGAAACCCCGATCTCTCGCAGGTAGAGGTCGCTATGATCGGAATACGTAATAAAAAGGGGAGAACACTCGGTCCAAAATCAGTTGAAACGTGGGTTAATGAACTTAGGTTAACCCAATTTGAAGAAAAAGGAGGCTGGGCAGCTATAGGCCGGGTTTCCGGAAATTTAGCAGATTTGGGAACCTATTCGTTTGCAGGAAGGGTAACCACAACCGGCTTTGGAAGCATTGACTCAAAAATGGGGCAACGCACTTTGGATGACAGCCATGAATATGATATCTCGACCAATCTTGAGCTTGGGAAATTTTTCAAGGAGGAATCCGGCGTCAAAATACCGCTCTATGTTGGCTTCTCCAAATCGCTTGCTACACCAGAATATTCGCCATTAGACAAAGATGTAAAGCTTACTGATGCTTTGGCCAATGCAGGAAGTTCTCAGGCGCGCGATTCAATAAAGCGTATTTCTCAGACATTCACATCGAGGAAGAGCATTAATTTAACAAATGTTCAAATTACTAATCCCAATAAAACAGGAGATCCCAAAATTTATGACCTTTCCAATTTCTCGCTTACTTATGCTCATAACCAGTACGATCACGGAGATATCAATACAATTTTAGAACAGACCCTAAATACACGAACATTATTGAATTATAATTTTGTAAGCCGGCCGGTCTCTCTTGATCCCTTTAAAAACTTTAAATTCCTGAAATCTCCGGCAATGGCATTAGTCAGGGATTTTAATCTTAATTTTATTCCCGGACAAATCTCCTTCCGTTCCGACCTTAATCGGACAAGCAGCGTTCTCCAATACAGAAATATTACCAACCCTGGATTCCTCCTTCCAAAATCGTATCTTAAAGACTTTACGTGGAACAGGTATTACGATTTTCGTTTTGACCTGACAAGAGGTCTTAAAATAGATTTCTCAGCAATAAATTCATCACGTATTGATGAACCGCTTGGCGCTTTGGAAAAAAATCTGCCTGGCTATCAGGCAAGACGAGATACCATCTGGAATAATATATTAAACGGAGGCCGGAATACCCATTACCATCATACCTGGAATATTGCCTATACTATTCCGGTGAATAAACTACCGTTACTTGACTGGATCTCATCTTCGGCCATTTATCAGGCCGGCTACGACTGGGACGTTGCTCCTCTCACACGAGGTAATTATGTTCTTGGGAACAGCATAAACAATTCAAGTGCCATTCAATTGAACGGACAAGCCGACTTTTTAAGACTTTATAATCGTGTACCTTATCTGAAAAGAATTAATCAGAAATATGGTGAATTTAGTAGGGGAAGGAGAGACGCGCAGCAAAAGAGGGGCCAAAACTTACCATTGAATACCACTACACCGACAAAATTCAGAAATGGGAATACTGTTTTAATAAAAAATGTGCCTCAATCAATCTTTCATAAATTGGGTACTGCTAATGTTATTGTGAATGCAACAGATGAAAAGGGAAAGGTTATCAAAGGAAAGACAAAAGTTATCAATGAAAATCGGGTAATGTTCACTCCAGAAATAAATTGTGCCAAAGCAATTGTAGAAGTAACCGGCACTAAAGATCAGTCTGCCAAGAGTGCTTTAAAGCTCGATGAATATTTAGCCCGCTTTCTGATGATGCTTTATAACGTGAATATCTCTTACACTGAAAATGGAGGTACCGCACTTTATGGCTATTTACCGGGGACCAATTTTTTTGGATCATCTGATTATGAAAGCGCTGGAGGTAACACTCTTTTAGCCCCCGGTCTTCCCTTCATCTTGGGGCAGCAGGATCCCAATTTTGGTCAGAAAGCAGCTCAAAAAGGCTGGGTTTCGACAGATAGCATCTTGAATAAGCCTTTTATGATGAGTAAAAATACGCGCTTAAATTTCAGAGCGAAACTGGTTCCGATACCCGATTTAAAAATTGATATCAATGCAAGCAGAAGCTACTCCAATAACTCCTCCGAATTCCTGATCTACAACGACCAAAACGGATGGGGAGGCTATAATAAATCCTTTAACGGAAATTTCAGTATGACCGTTATATCTATTGGTTCTTCTTTCGAAAACCTCGGAAAATCAGAAGTACAGGACTCAAAGGTCTGGAATCAGTTTAAACAAAATCGCGAAATAATCGCCCGGCGTCTCGACCAATCCAGGATAGCCAACGCCAGCATTGGATATGTGCCAGGAACTTTTGACCCGAAGACCGGTTTCCCTGCCGGATATGGCCCATCTGCTCAGCAAGTTTTGATTCCGGCATTTCTCGCTGCCTATTCCGGAAAAAGCGCGGAAACCATTCCTCTCACACCATTCCCTTCGGCAAAATTTATGATGCCAAATTGGCGCATACAATATTCAGGTGTTGTTAATAAAATTGCAGGTCTCAAAGATGTAATGAAATCCATGAGCATCACTCACGACTACCGCTCCACTTACAGCGTAGGTTCCTATATCTCTAACCTTAATTATACTGCCGGAAGTGACGGGTACAGTTACATCTACGATGCACAGAATAATTTTCTCTCAAAATATGATATTGCAACCATCAATATCAATGAAACCTTTAATCCGCTTTTTGATATTGACATTACTTGGCTCAACAATGTTACTTCTCGTTTCGAATATCGGAAATCAAGAAATGTAATGCTCAGCCTGACCAACAACCAGGCTATGGAACTGTTTAATAATGAGGCATCCATGGGCCTTGGATATCGTTTCGAAAATATGAAGTTGTTTGTAAAAACAAAAAGCTCACAAAAAGCATTGAACAACGATTTAAATGTCAGGGCTGATCTGACCTATGGCAAAAATAAAACCGTACTTCGGAAACTTATTGAAGAAAATAATCAGACTACCGCAGGACAGGAATCATTTTCAATTAAATTCTCTGCTGATTATAACCTTAGCGAAGTTTTTATTGTCAGGCTATTTTATGACAGAATTTTGAATAGTCCTTTTATATCAAATTCTTACAGAACAACCAATTCTAATTTTGGGGTGAGCTTCAGATTTACGCTCATGCAGTGACGAAATTTTCATATAATACAGAACATCAAACAGAAAGAGAATCAATCCATCCGCTGATATTGAACATTATTCATTGAAAATTACTTAAAAACAAATGCTGCTGCATAATCTAAAGAAGGGTGCCATAGAGGCCGGGTGCGATGAAGCCGGTCGTGGATGTCTGGCAGGACCAGTATTCGCCGCAGCTGTAATTTTACCCGAAGATTTCAGTTCCGAAATATTGAACGATTCAAAGAAGCTGACCGAAAAACAACGTTATGAATTAAGGCCAGTCATCGAAAATGCAGCTATCGGATGGGCAGTAGCCATGGTTGACAATCATGAAATCGACGAAGTAAATATTTTGAATGCTTCCATTTTTTCTATGCATCGTGCATTAGATAAGCTATCGGTTCGCCCTGATCATATTATTGTTGATGGAAATAAATTTAAATCATACAAAAATATTCCGTACACTACCGTAATAAAAGGGGATGAAAAATACCTTTCAATTGCTGCTGCATCGGTTCTTGCCAAAACCTATCGGGATGATTATATGCTATTTCTGCATGAAAAGCATCCCGCGTACGGGTGGAACAAAAATAAGGGATATCCCACCCTTTTTCATCGTAAAGCACTTCTGAAATACGGCACGACTTTCTTTCATCGAATAAGTTTTAAATCCAAACAATTATTTTAATTACTTTTGGTATAATATTATTAACCTTCGTATTTATGGGAATTTTACAGACTAAACTATCGCGTTACGATTTACCTCAAAAGCTCATTACTGCCGGTCTTTATCCGTATTTTCGGATTATTGAATCTGATCAGGATACTGAGGTATTGATAAACGGCAAAAAAGTACTGATGTTTGGTTCAAACAGCTACCTCGGACTCACATGCCATCCAAAAGTAAAAGAGGCATCCAAAAAAGCCATTGACAAATATGGAACGGGTTGTGCCGGATCAAGATTTCTTAACGGCACGTTGGATATCCATATTGAACTGGAAGAAAAATTGGCAAAATTGGTCAATAAAGAGGCAGCCTTATGTTACAGCACGGGTTTTCAGGTTAATCAGGGGGTAATTTCATGTTTAACCGGCCGGAACGATTATGTGATTCTCGACGAACTTGATCATGCATCAATCATCGATGGGAGCCGTCTGTCCTTTGCAAAAGTGCTGAAATTCGCACATAACGATATGAAAGACCTCGAACGCAAACTAAAACTTTGCGAACGGGATAAAGTCAAACTGATAGTTGTAGACGGTATTTTTTCAATGGAAGGCGATATTACCAATCTTCCTGAGATCGTCCGGCTCTCTGAAAAATATCAGGCTTCAATAATGGTGGATGATGCCCATGCGCTCGGTGTATTGGGGGTAAATGGTTCGGGCACTGCTTCTCATTTTGGACTTACAGATAAAGTAGAGCTTATTATGGGTACCTTCTCCAAATCACTGGCTTCGATCGGAGGTTTTATAGCTGCCGATAAAATGACGATTAACTATATCAAGCATAATTCCAGAGCACTGATGTTTAGTGCAAGTATGACTCCTTCATCTGCCGCCAGCGTTCTGGCAGCCATTGAAATAATGGAAAATGAGCCCGAAAGAATCAAACATCTGATGGATATCACCAATTATGCCCGTAATCGGTTTAATTCCCTAGGCTTTGATACGGGAAAATCTGAATCACCCATTATTCCGCTTTTCATCCGCGATGATGTTAAAGCGTTAAAAATGGCTAAAATGTTGCTGGATAAGGGAGTTTTCGTCAATCCTGTTGTCTCACCTGCTGTTGCCAAAGAAGACTGCATAATCCGGTTTTCATTAATGGCAACACACACATTCAGCCAGATAGATAGCGCAATTGAAAAAATTGTTGAAATTGCTAAACAACTTGACATTTTAGAATCTGAAGTTGCCATGAATAACGATTACATGACGAATTAATCCTTATTCAGATGACAAAAGTTCTATTGATTACAGGCATATCTTCCGGCTTTGGGAAGGCAACTGCTGACTGTTTTGCAGCTAAAGGATACCGTGTTTATGGAATCAGCCGAAAACAAAACGATGATTTTACAGGAGATATTAAAGTGCTTCAGGCCGATGTTACGGATGTGATCTCGGTCAAAAAAGCAGTTTCAACTTTGATTGAGAAAGAAGGGAGGATTGATATTCTGATCAATAATGCCGGAATGGGCATATCGGGATCTGTTGAAGATTCATCAGCTGCCGACATTAAACTTCAGATGGATACAAACTTCACAGGCTGTGTCAACATGATTCAGGCTGTTCTGCCGGCAATGCGCAAGCAGAATGGGGCAAAGATTATCAATATAAGTTCCATTGGAGGATTGATGGGACTCCCCTACCAGGGTTTTTATGCAGCGAGCAAATTTGCAGTAGAAGGTTTGAGTGAAGCCCTCAGAATGGAATTATTGCCTTTCAAAATAAAAGTTATCGTGATCCAACCAGGTGATTTTTTTACAAATTTTACTGCAAACCGGAAGCCGGTCATTGCCAGTGGAACTGATTCCGCCTATCATTCCCAATTTCAAAAAACACTTTCCATTATTGAAAAAGATGAAAAAAGTGGATTGCCGCCTGACTTTCTTGCGCGAAGGCTTGTGAAAATTGCAGAACAGAAAAATCCGTGTCATAGTTATATTATCGCAACACTGGAACAAAAATTTGCTGTCGTACTGAAACGAATCCTTCCCGGATCCTTGTTTTCAAAGATTCTTTCTTCACATTATGGAATAAAATCCTGAAATTTTCCCAATTACCGCAATCACTAATCCGCCAGCTGGCAGAACAGTATAAATTTATAATTACCTGATCTGGTGAGTACTTAGCCCGTTTTCTGTCCATACACTTATAAGAAGAGGCCCGAAAATCAGGCCTCTTCATAAAATCATAAAATCAAATCAGTATGGGATTACCCGCATTTTGATGATCCGCAATCCTGGCAGATCAGACAACCTTCCTGATAAATAACATTGGCTGAACTGCAACATTCACATTTGGCATCCTCAGCTGCGGTTCCGTTTGGAATATATTTCTTTAAAGCACGTGCAACTCCATTCTTCCACGTATTAATCGACTCAACATCAAATTGAAGACTTGACACTAATTCAACAACTTTTTGGATCGACATACTATGACGCAAAACGCTGGAAATCAATTTAGCATAATTCCAGAAGATAGGATTGAATTTAAAGGAAAGTCCTTCAATAGTTGTTTTATAGCCCCGCGAATTGCGATATTGAAAATCATACCGGGAGGCGCCTGCTTCATCGCGGCTTTTGATAATCCACCCTTGAGTGACTGATCGCGGCAGAAGAATTCCATCTTCATCATCAGCAAGTCCTGTGAAAATTTCATAAGGTTTACCATCAATCAGCCCAATAAAGGCAATCCATTTTTCCTTGTTATTCTGCAGTCTTACTATATCAGCTTCAAGGATTTCGGGACGTTTAGTTGGAAATAACCCTTCAGTTTTTTTATCTTTCGTTGAAATCAAAACACCCGACCGCGAACCTTCGCGATAAACAGTTACACCTTTACAACCGCTCTCCCAGGCCGCAAAATAGAGTTTGTTAACCAATTCTTCAGTAGCTTCTTCAGGCAGATTAATGGTAACTGAGATTGAATGATCCACCCATTTTTGAATCTGCCCCTGCATGCGAACCTTGGCCAGCCAATCGATATCATTTGAAGATGCTTTGTGGTAAGGCGATTTCTCGATCAGCCGATCCAGTTCTTCATTCGAATAATTTCTTTTGAGTTCATGACCATTGACCTCCATCCACGTTTTGAACTTGTGGTGAAATACCATATATTCTTCCCAACTGTCGCCCATTTCGTCGACAAAGTCAATCCGCGCATCCTTATCGTTCGGATTTACTTTCCGACGACGTTTATACACCGGCATAAAAACAGGCTCTATACCCGAAGTGGTCTGCGTCATCAAACTGGTAGTACCCGTGGGGGCGATAGTCAGAAGCGCTATATTCCTGCGTCCGTAACGGCTCATTTCCTTGTACAACTCAGGATCAGCCTGGGCTAACCGTTGGATGAACGGGTTGTTTTTCTCACGTTTAACATCATAGATAGGAAAGGCTCCTCGTTCTTTGGCCAGATTGACTGAACCTCTGTATGCTTCAAGAGCCACGATTTTATGAACTTCAACCGAAAATTCGACGGCAGCTTCAGATCCATAGCGCAAACCAAGTGCTGCAACCATATCGCCTTCGGCAGTAATGCCAATACCTGTACGACGACCGTTGACTGCCATCTCCCTGATTTTCTCCCAAAGATTAATTTCTACCCGCTTTATTTCAGCATCTTCCGGATCAATAATGATCTTATTGTAAATGGCATCAATTTTCTCAAGTTCGAGATCAATAATGTCATCCATAATTTGTTGAGTCTGCCTGATATGCTTCCTAAACAGGTCAAAATCAAATCTTGCTTCTGAAGTAAATGGCTGATCAACATATGAATACAGGTTCAATGCAATCAATCTGCAGCTATCATACGGACATAGCGGTATTTCGCCGCAAGGGTTAGTTGAAACTGTTTTATATCCCAGATCGGCATAGCAGTCCGGAACCGATTCGCGGATTATAGTATCCCAGAAGAGAATTCCGGGTTCGGCTGATTTCCACGCATTGAATACAATTTTATCCCAAAGTTTAGCGGCATCGGTCTCCTTTGAATAAATCGGAGTGACGCTGTCTATTGGATAATGCTGGTTATAGGTAGTACTGTTACGCACTGCCTGCATAAATTCATCGTCAATTTTAACTGAAACATTGGCACCAGTGACTTTCCCTTCATCCATTTTGGCATCAATAAAATCCTCAGAATCAGGATGTTTGATTGAAACAGACAGCATTAAAGCCCCTCGCCTTCCATCCTGGGCTACTTCTCTTGTTGAATTAGAAAAACGTTCCATAAATGGGACAATTCCAGTAGAAGTCAACGCTGAGTTTTTAACTGGTGACCCTTTGGGACGTATATGAGATAAATCATGACCCACTCCACCCCGTCTTTTCATTAGCTGTACCTGCTCCTGATCAATCATAATTATTCCGCCATAGGAATCTGCACCATTGCCCACCACAAAACAATTAGAAAGCGAACCGACCTGAAAATCATTGCCGATTCCGGTCATTGGCCCCCCTTGAGGTACAATATATTTGAAATCCTTAAAAAGTTCAAATAACTCATCTTCCGAAAGAGGGTTCGGATAGTTTTTTTCAATCCTTGCAATTTCACTTGCTAAACGATGATGAAGATCATCGGGAGTCAGCTCAAAAATATTTCCGTAAGAATCTTTGAGGGCATATTTATTGACCCATACCCGGGCCGCCAGATCGTCACCTTTAAAATATTTAACCGATGCTACGAAAGCTTCGTCAGGAGAATAAATTGTTGGCATGTCTTTTTTTTGCTGCGTGGTGATTTCTTTTATGTCCATCTGTTCAAATAATACGTTGATTTATTTAGGTTTATTATCGAATACCAACCTAAAAATGTAATGATGCAATATATACACAGCAATGAACTTTTGGAGTATATTTTTTTTACTCAATAAAAAAAGTTATCAACTTATTTGTGTTAATTATTTGATATACAACATTATAAATATTTTATAAGTGCTGAATGTTTACAAAAATATTTTTTTTGATATGTTTTTGTAATCATTAGTATGGCTGTTTGGCTAGTCAAATTTAAATTAAAAGCAGCAATCAAAGGAGATTGGATAAATATTGGTTCCTGTGTTTTGGGTCAGGAATGAAAGAGATATTTCACGATCTCGCTCGATGCACCACGGTTTTTATTTACATAATCGCGTGCAACTGCTGAGGCTGTGAGAAGTTTTTCGTGGTTAAAACGATAGCTGTCAATTTGGGTTTCGAGTTCCTCATAGCTATTTATACAAAATGCACCACCAAGGCTCAGCATATCGTGTGCTTCCTGAAATTTGTGATAATCCGGACCGAATATCACAGGAAGTCCAAAAACTGCCGGTTCAAGGATGCTATGAATTCCGGAAGTAAAACCGCCGCCTACATAGGCCAGCATTCCGTAACGGTAAATGGAAACAAGTGTTCCGTAGCCATCAACAATCAACACATCGGCCTTTGCCAGCTCCTCGTTGGTTGCAGAAGAATAAAAAGCATAGGGCTTTTCGAGAGCGTTGCTAATTCTCTCAAGCGACTGTTGTGTCACTTCATGAGGCGCAATAACAAATTTCTGTCCTGAAGCAGCTTTATTCAGGTAAGGGATAAAAAGGTCTTCATCTTCTTTCCAGGTACTTCCGGCAATTATGGCTTTTTGACTGCCACAAAATAATTCGAGTTTATCCAATCTTGGCGAATCATCAGCTATTTCGCCAACCCGATCGAGCCGGGTATCTCCTGAAACGGAAACATTATTAAATCCAAACCGATTCAAAATTTCAAATGATTCCTGATTTTGCACAAAAATATGTTCATAAGTTTGAATTGCCTTCAAGTACCATTTTCCCCAGGGTTTAAAAAAAATCTGAGAAGGACGGAAAAGTGCGGAGAAAATATAGGTAGGTATTGCTTCCTTTTTCAACTGCGTTAAAAAATGATACCAAAATTCATATTTAACAAAAAATACTTTATCAGGTTTAACTAAATCGATGAATTGAGCAGCATTCTTTTGTGTGTCGAGCGGCAGGTAAAAAACATAATCAGCATATTGATAATCTTTTTTTAATTCATAACCTGAAGGAGAAAAAAAAGTGAGAAGTATCTTGTATTCTGGCTTGATATTTCTAATTTCTTCTATTACAGGCCTTCCCTGTTCAAATTCACCTAGAGAGGAGACGTG
>JBAXOA010000104.1:0-15507 GCA_037133495.1 Mariniphaga sp.
TAAAGTTCAATTATAATAAAATTTTGCTTTAGACAGAGTTCATTTTACAGTCTCGAATAGCATCGTTCTGTCCGCAAGATTATTCCCATAAATATTTTTAAATTTATCGTTTGACTCTATATAGTTGCATATTTGTTATGTATGATTGTAAGCCTTGCCAATAACCATATTACACATTACGAAATCAAACCGATCCCTATGAAAAAACTACCTCTATCCCCCTCTTCTTTTTGTGCTTTTGACATTAAACACTTTTGCCCAGGAAATTCAACTTGTTGACACGACAAAGTGGCTGTGCACCTATAATTACGATTTAATACAGGACAGTACCAATAGTAATTCAAAGAGAAATGTCCAGATGTATTTACAAATTGGTTCACATGTGTCAAAATTCCAAAGTCTGTCGAGTTATATTGGCGATTCTATCCTTTTTTATAATCAAGGAGTTGATTTAGAAACTGAAGCGAAGCTGTTTGCCAAATCGGTGAGTATAGCCATGCCGAATATAATGGCAGCATACTGTATATTTAAAAATTATCCCTGGATGGGGAAAATGACATTCACAGATTATGATGATCATAAATTTTTTAAAGTAGATCAACCCATGCAGATGAAATGGAAGCTTGATACCCAAAAAGACACGGTTATACTTGGATATTCCTGTCAAAGAGCTTTTATTACTTATTGCGGCAGGGATTACATTGCCTGGTATTCTCCACAAATACCTCTTGCTGATGGACCCTATAAGTTTAATGGCTTGCCTGGCCTGATCCTGAAAATAAGTGATACAAAGAACCAGCACTGCTTCACCTTTTCTTCAATCAGGAAGATGACTTACATTCAACCAATCACCTACATCCTCAGCAATTTTACAGATATCACAGCTGAAGAATACATTAAAATTATGAAAACTAAAATGATGCGGCTCTTTGGAATAGTTCAAAATGGTTCGATATCATTACCCAGCGAAGAGGCAAAAACCAGGTCATTGAACGGTTTGAGATCAAAGAACAATTTCCTTGAAAAATTCTAAGCCTAACCCAGTTGAAATAACTACTGATACTGACCGCACTGTGCATAACAATCTTTGGCAAAGCCCAAACGATCGTGAACGGGCGGGTAGTATCTACCGACAAAACCGGGGTTTCCGGACTTAGTGTTTTGGTCCACCAAAAGGGCAATGCCAATCGCATCATTTCCTATTCCATAACTGATGAAAAAGGGACTTTCAGACTTGAATTTACATCCAGGGAGGATTCGTTAGGGCTCTCCGTCAAGTCATTAACCCACCGCGACACCGCCGTTTGCATCGCCAACCGAAGCCAGACACTCAATTTTGTATTGCCACCGACTGTCCACGAAATCAGGGAAGTCAACGTGAATGCCCGCGCCATAACCGGGAAGAAAGATACGATTACCTACCTGGTGGGGAAATTCGCCAGAGTAAAAGACCAGTCCATCGGGGATGTGATTAAGAATATGCCCGGTTTTGATGTCTCCCCGGAAGGGCAGGTTTCGTACCAGGGAAAACCAATCCAGAAATACTACATCGAAGGGATGGATCTGCTCGAAGGGAGGTATGCCATTGCCAATAAAAACCTGCCCTACAGGGATGTCGGGGCAGTTGAAGTACTCGAAAATCACCAGCCCATCAAAATTCTTGAATCCAAGGTGTTTTCCAACAACACTTCCATTAATCTCAAGCTCAAAAAAAACATTACCATGACTGGCACAATGCAGGTTGGGACAGGACTTCCCTTCCTGTTGCGCTACCTGAATGCCACGCCCATGTTATTTTCAAAAAACCAACAAACCATCGCCTCCCTTCAATCGAACAACACGGGCGAAGATTTGAGTACACAGAACCAGCCCCTGCAATTCACCGACGGCCAGATGGAAGCGTTTGCAAACAGGAAAATCAACCTGGTCGGGATTCAGGGTATTTCTTCTCCGAAGATCGACCGCAAGTATTACCTGAAAAACAATGCCAATTTGATGTCGTTCAATCACCTGATTAAGCTCAACGACCTGAACGAACTTAAAATCCTGGCTTCGTTTTATCACGATGACCAAAAGGAGAGCGGGGAGATAAAGAGTACTTACCATTTGACTGGCAGCGATTATGTGCTGAACGAGCGGATCGCGAACCACTATTACAACACCAGTCTGAACACCGGTTTTACCCTGACCCAGAATGTCAGGAAAAGATACCTGAAAGAACAACTTTTGTTCAACCGTTACTGGGATCAGCAAACCGGATCAATTGAAAATCCTTCCCTCATGCAAGAGAATGCGGAAACACCCGGTACAACTGGGTCCAACACCTTCGATTTACTCCTCCCGATAGGCAATCATTTTTTCAGGATTTATTCATCCGTCAATTTCAATGACTCGCCGCAACGACTCTCCCTTCGGCCGGGAGTGTTTACCGACTTTCTCAACAACGGTGTTAACTATTCGGAGACCATTCAGCAATATGCGATGAACAAGTTCGCGGGCAAACAATATCTGCGTTTCACCCTTGCACACAAGAACTGGACATTTGATACGGAGCCCGGCTTTAATTTCGACACGCAGCATTACCGCACTGTGATTCAAAAAGACCAGACCGATCTGGCCCCGGACAGTTTGAAAAATGATTACCAATGGAACAACCTTGAATTTTACCTGACCGAAAGGATTAATTTCAAGAAGGAGAACGTGCGTTTTGGCGCATCTTTGCCGATCAGGGCAATCTCTTACCGGATGGATGACCTTGTGCACAAATCCATTGAACCAACCAAGCAATTGCTATTCAGTCCGATGTGCTGGCTGGACTATGATTTTCACAAATTCTGGTCGGTGGATGGTTCGATTGGATACAACTCCCGGCTTGGAGATGCGATGCGACTGGCACAGGGCTATATTGTAAATGATTATCACCTGATGCAGCGATATTCAGACAAAATCAATGAGAGTCAGTCCTTCTCGGGAGGACTTAATCTGGAATACAAAAATCCAGTGGAGGGATTTTTCTCTGTGGCTTCCTGGTCACACAACCAGAACACACAGAACCTGATCAACAACAATGTTTATACGGGTGACGGACTTTTCTTTTCGGATGCTCTAAGATTAAACAACCACTTTATTTCGAACAGTTTCATCCTGAACAACAACTATGTGTCGTCGAATCAAAAGATCAGCCTTTCCCTTAAATGCCAATATTCCGATACACGGTACGAATATTTGCTTGACCAGACTCTGGGCTGGAACCATAACCAGGCATGGCTCATTCATCCAACTATTGGAATTAATGGCATCAAGAATGTCGGGATAGACTATCGTGTTGAGCTGTCCCACACGAAACAATGGAACAAGCAATCGGCAACAACCATTTTGGGTCAGGTGCACAAGCTGGAATTGTATTATTATCCTTCCCCCATCTATTGGATTGGGGTCAGCCTGGCCTATTACAATTATGGACCCCAGTTTAAAGTTGGAAACAATGGATTGTACGCCAATTTAGGTTATACCTATAAACCTGCCAACGGCAGGATTGAGTATAGGCTTAGGTGCAATAACCTCTTCAACTCACAGCAGGTAGTTGATTATCTGTATGGCGATATTTCAATCACTGAGAGTCATTATTACATCCGGCCCCGGGAGTTTGTGCTTATGATTTCATTCTCACTGAGTCGTGCAAAAAAATAGTACAATGTACATGAATAATTGGACAACTGCCAATGGAGGCCTTACTGACCACCGCCCTTGACCAATTAATATTGATCATCTAATCACATTTATCGTTAACACAATTTGATGGTCAAAAAAATTCAGCAGTGGGCTGTTGGTAATGTAAGCCAAATGTTTTCGGTGCATAGATAACTGCTATATATCGATTTATTTTTTGTTAGCTGCAATGTTATGGAGCTAAGCAAAATCCATACCATCAGTCGTAACCAGATACTAAAAGAATTCGAGATAAAAGAAACTCCCGAAGGTAAGCAGGTAACCTTCTCGGTTGTGAGTATTCGGTGAAGCCCGTCTTGCTTTCCGGATAAATCCAGTTGTATTTTCAAAGTTATTGTAATATGTTCAGAGAACTTGGAAAGTATTCAAAATTATTTAAAATAACTCCACTCCGATATTCCGCTGGATGCCAACCCCCGGCAATCAAGTAATTGGCATTTTTATTCTCATCCATGCGCAGCTTTTTTTTTTCTCCTTTTCCTGGCATAATTTCTGCCAAACCAACACTTATTCCCTAAACCCTTGCACTAATATGTATTTCGCCTATCAAAGTTAAATGGAACAAAAAGGGCGGTGATTACATAACTGAACACCCATAGTTGCCGGCTAAGTCCAACTCGGTTTTATTTCCCATTTCCCCTCGTAACTTTAATGTAATTCAGAGAGATTAATAGCTCTCCATCATTTATTTAACATACCTTTGGGGAAACGTTAAATAAAACGCTATTAAGTTGGCAACCAGTTTTAGAAACGTGTTCATAAAATAATAACGGTAAAAATTAATTTTGGATTGATTTAAAACAATATATAGCCTAATGATTTTTTCTTAAACTAAACGGAGTATCAAGTGAAAATTTCCTCGACTGGTTATGCGGAACGTTATGGCAAATACTAAAGCGACACTGTAAATAGATAATTTATAGATAAACAATAGATATTTCGATATTATGAGTTATCTTTGAATGGATAAACTACAGATAACAAATGGATAAATTCCAGAATAAATTAAACTTTGATTTTAAGACTAATCAGCAGATATTAAAACTGATAAGTTATACAGATTCATTTAAAGGGAAGTGGAATATACTTGAACAAAGAGAAAATGTTTACCTAAAAGAACTTCGTAAGATTGCCACGATTGAATCGATTGGTTCTTCAACCAGGATAGAAGGTGCTCAATTGACAAATGTGGAGATTAAAGAGCTTCTTGAAAATATAGAAATCACGAAGCTCAAGACTCGTGACCAGCAAGAAGTAGTAGGATATTACGATGTCCTTGAGCTTATTTATGAGAGTTTCGCTAATATTTCAATTTCAAAAAACTACATACAACAGCTACATCAGCGATTACTGAAATACAGTACAAAAGATGAACGACACAGAGGGAAATATAAAAATCTCTCGAACAAGGTTGTTGCCAATTATCCTGATGGTATTCAAAAAGTTATTTTGAATACTACCGAGCCACATTTAGTTGAAAATGAAATGACTGACTTGATTGATTTTGCAAATCAACAATTCAAACTAAATGAGATTCATCCATTAGTGATAATTGGATTATTTATTTACGAATTCCTTTCAATTCATCCATTTCAAGATGGAAACGGAAGATTGTCCAGACTACTAACAAATTTACTATTACTTAAAAATGATTATCAATTAATCCAATATGTCTCGTTTGAGAACCTGATTGAGCAAAAGAAAAAGTCCTACTATGAAGCACTTATGGATGGACAAAAAGACAGGAATACAGAAACTGAAAAAATTAATAGTTGGATGATATTTTTCTTAGCTTCCCTAGAGACATTAATTCAGAGACTTGAACAAAAATATGATGTATTTAAAAAAAAAGGTGGATATTTAAACGAGAGGCAAAAAAAAATAAAGGATTTCATAGAAAAAGAACAGCCAATCAAATTAGCAGATTTAGTAAAAGCAATTCCGGAAATTTCAATCCATTCATTAAAAAAGGATTTACAATATTTAAAAATAGAGCAGATTATTGATTCTATAGGAAAGAATCGAGGAACAATATATATAATTAAAAAAAAATGAGTACTCGGCCATAACATCAGCTACCCGTCAAGTGCGGCAGCAGTGGTTTTCGGTGACAACAGAGCTCTCAATAGTGCTGATATTCAATTTTTTGCCAGTTTTAATTTTAAAACAATGAAACACCCATGAATCTGCGCTTCGCAAACATGAATGAAGATGACTCAGGTGTTCTCCCGATAAATCGGGAAAGCCTATCAGGCAATTAAAAAACAAATTATCTTCTGATGAAAAAATACATCCTGCTTTATATCTCCTTATTTTTCCTATTTAGCTGTAAAGATGAAGTTGAACTCACTTTTAATGACTTCCCTTTCATTATTCTACACAAAATATCTTCAATTTCAAGCAGCGGCGTTGCTGTCTCGGCATCATTGTATAATGGCAACGTAGTACATTATTCTGAGTATGGGCTAGTTATCGACCGGAATAATAATCCATCTGTTTCAGACAGAAAAATTGTACTGAATAATAATCCGGGTAAAGATTTAACTGTCAGGATCAGCAATGATTTAGTAAAAGGTGAAACCTATTATGTCAGGGCATTTGTTCGCACCTCGGACAGCCTGATTTACAGCAATATGTTATCCTTTAAAAGCGAAGGTTGTCTTCCCCCAAGTATGTCGGCAATTAGTTCAGAGTCAGCTACTTCAGGCAATAGAATTATAATTAGAGGAAATAATTTTAGTGAGTTAATATCCAATAATGAAGTCTGTTTTAATGATTTGAAAGCCAGGATAATCAAAGCAAGTATTGATACATTAATAGTCTTTTGCCCAAATACCTTAATAGACCGATCTGTAAAAATAAAAGTTACAGTTGCAACACAAACAACAGAAACAAGTCAAGAATTCAAACTACTAAATCCATGGAAACAGATTGGCGACTTTCCGGCAAACCCAACAATCTTCAATGGTCAATTCGTTTATAATTCAAAAGGATATTTAATTCCCGGAGGTATAATTTCCGGTTCTGAAGTAGAAAAGCTAAAATTCTGGGAATTTGATTTAAACTCTAATAAGTGGAATATCATCAGTAATATTCCTTTTACAACAGGTCTTTGGACAGTTGGCTTTGCGAAAGGGAATGATCTCTATTGTGGATTGGGACGGTATCAACGTGAATTGTGGCAATTTAACCTAGACACAAAAACATGGATTCAAAAATCAAGTTTTCCGGGATTGTTGCGCTACTCTTTTATATATCCTTGTTTTCAAATAAACAACACCGTTTACCTTTACTCATATCAAGATGGTTCTTCTGAATTTTGGAAGTATTTAATCGAATCTAACAAATGGATACAGCTTCCAACCCCAACCGAACTAAATAATAGAGAATTCATTTGCGGATATTTGTACAATAATTCCGGCTATTTACTTGAAATCAATAATAATGCATTCACTATCTGGAAATTTGATGAAGCAACTAATTCCTTTGCAAAAGACCATTCCGTAACAGTAAACTCAAGAATAGAGACTGGTTCATTTATTATAAAAGACAACCTTTACATCCCTACAAGAATGGGAAATCTAATTCAGTATTCGCTTACCGATGGTTTGGTATTTTATCTTGACGATCCAACAGATATTTATGAATATAGTTTTGTTTTTCAGAAAGACAATAAAGCTATTGTCGGGAGGGAGCAGACTTTAAACGTTTATGAATTTTATCCGAGATAGAAAAATGGAACATGATCTTCTTTACCTGCCAACGCAGCCTGTTGACATGATCCAGACTGGTCGGGATGAAAAGCAGCTCTTCGTAGGAAGTTAATCCGGAAAATCCCGCCCTGTGTGCATTTGCGGATGGTCGTTAGTCATTCGAAATCCGCTCAGCAACATGCACTAACCTTATCCCCCCAGCCCCCTTTCCGGAGAGCTTTTTTTTGTCCTTTCCTCCCGGGTCCCTCCGGCTATCTTTACCCGAAAACAAGATTATGGCAATTTTATATAAATTCCTTCATCGACTGTTGAATAAGTCCGATCGCTTCGCGCATCTGGGGTTCGGTGATGATCAGCGGTGGTGTAAAACGAATGGTGTGCTCGTGCGTTGGTTTAGCCAATATGCCGTTCTCTTTCATTAAAAGACACAAATCCCAGGCTTTTTTTCCATCCGGTGTCTTCATCTGAATGGCATTTAACAACCCCTTGCCCCTGACTTCTGCTATCAAAGGAGAATTGAATGCTTTCATCTCATCCCTGAAAATCTTGCCCATACGGGTCGCGTTTTCAGCCAGTTTTTCGTCAATCAGAACTTCCATAGCGGCAATTGAAACCTTTGCGGCGATTGGGTTGCCTCCATACGTCGAACCGTGTTCTCCCGGTTTGATGGTCAGCATAATCTCATCGTCAGCCAGCACACACGATACGGGGAACATTCCTCCTGAGACGGCTTTTCCCAAAACTAATATATCCGGACGAACACCTTCGTGGTCGCAGGCAAGCATCATTCCGGTACGGCAAAGACCGGTCTGCACCTCATCGGCGACAAAAAGGACATTGTATTTTTTACATAATGCGGCAGCCTTTTTCAGATAGCCGTCCTCAGGAACATAAACACCGGCTTCAGCCTGGATCGGCTCCACCAGGAACCCGGCGGTGTAAGGATGTTTCAGTTCGCGTTCCAGGGCTTCGGTATCGTTATAGGGAATATTTACAAAACCAGGTGTGAAAGGGCCATAATCGCTGTAAGATTCAGGATCCGATGACATCGAAACAATCGTAATGGTGCGGCCATGAAAGTTCCCGTCGCAAACCACAATGCGCGCTTCATTTTTAGGAATTCCTTTTACTTTATAGCCCCATTTTCGGATCAGCTTAAGAGCCGTCTCATCGGCTTCGGCACCCGAATTCATCGGCAGCATCTTATCGTAACCAAAATGACGGGTCATCAATTCCTCCCATTCACCTAACACATTATTGTAAAAGGCCCTTGAGGTAAGAGCCAGCTTTCCAGCCTGGTCTGTGAGCGCTTTGACAATTTTAGGGTGACAATGGCCCTGATTAACTGCAGAATAAGCTGCCAGAAAATCGAAGTAGCGTTTGCCTTCCACATCCCACACGAAAATTCCTTCGCCCCGTTCCAAAACAGCTGGCAGCGGATGATAGTTGTGTGCCCCATAGCGGTTCTCCCGCTCGATAAAGTCCTTGCTCTCCATGATTTATGTATTTTAATTTGTTAATCTTCTCTTTAGTAACACCGGACCAAACTAAAATATTTCGGACAGTTCAACTATGATATTTGATGGCATTTAATCAAGAATAATGATGAGGGTGTCTAAAAAGTCCATTTAAACCGCAAAGGTACGCAAAGTAGGCGCAAAGGACACGAAGTTAAGTAATTGTTATTATGATTATTGCGAGCTTTGCGAAATTGCTCTGCAACCTTTGCGGTTTATTTTTTTACCTTTTAGACAACCTCCATGTAATTACATTTTTACTTATAAATAAGCTATTAAGACGTTGATAATCAATATCATCAAAACTGCACTGAGAATTTTAGATTTATCCGTCGTCCGGTCAGGTAATTGGGCACGGCATGCATTTGATTCTTAATATCTGATATCCAAAAATAGGAGACGGTATTATTAATATCGAACAGATTAAACAGTTCAAGGCCGATCCATGCATCTTTGAGGTGATACTTCTTTTCGGGCTGCGAGGTATTTGTGCCAATCAGTGATTTGGAGAACCCAACATCTACCCTTCGGTACGGAGGCATTCGGAATATATCCATATAGCGTTCCCCTTGAGGAGGACCGAAAGGCAGGCGACTTCCATAGAACAGCGTCATGCTCATTTTTACGGATGGATATCCTGGAAAATAATCCTGAAAAAAGAGGCTGAAATTGAGCCGCTGGTCGGTAGGGCGGGGAATATATCCCGGATATACCTTTTCTGTTCCGGCGCCAGCTACTTCCTTTAAATAAAAGTCGCCAATGATGTCCTCCTCCGTTTTCATCAACGAAAGGCTTGCCCACGATTGAGCACCGGGAACAAATTCACCATTGATTTTAAAGTCAATCCCAGCAGCATATCCTTTCGCTTCCTGATCAGGAAAATACCGGATGTTTAAATTATCGACCTGGTAGGGGATTAGGTGGCTGAGCGCTTTATACCATATCTCGGAAGTAAATTTAAAGGGACGGTCAAAAGCCGTAAATATTTGTTCGTAGCCTGCCAGATAATGGATCGATTTTTGAGCTTTTACTCCTGAGGAAATCTGCGAATCAGGATTTCTTAATTCTTTAAAAAAAGGCATTTGATGGTAGAACCCCCATGCTGCTTTGACGATCCGGTTTCTGGCAGCTCCTAACTTCCACCTGCCCGATATTCTGGGACTTATTATTGTTTGCCGGTTATAATCCCAGTATTGAAATCTGGCTCCGCCGGAAATCGAGAGTTCTCCTTTTCCTACTTCAACGGACCAATTATCCTGCAAAAATCCGGATAAACGATTGGATGAAAGCTTATTGTTGGCAGATACAGACTGATACAGAGCTATTTCATGGTTATGATAGGGAATTGAATATCCTGCCGAATCGCGCATCTGCCATTCGTTTACACGATCAGAAATTTGCTCATACTGGTATTTAAACCCCCACTGAATCTGTTGATTATCAGTGGATAAAGCACCACGATGGTCAAGACTTGATATTTTGGCTGTCAGTGAATTACGGGCATGATTGAGATAAGATCCTGTTCCGCTGATCATTGAGCTATCTGCAAATGAGGGTGATTCCGGAACTTGATTAATATCGCTAAGATAATATTCACCCAGTATGTCATACGACTCTTTTTCTGCTGAATAAAAGGAACTCGCTTGTATTTTGAGGGATAATCGTGCTGCCGGAGTATAATCAACAGTCATCGCACCTAAATAATTTTCGAATTTGTCCCGTTCTTTTCCATCAAAATAAACCAAAAACTGATAGGGATTGGCCAGCGTGCCAAATTTCGTCAATTGGGTTTGAGGGATAAACTGAAAAGTATTGGACGAATAATTTCCCAGAAATCCTAATGAAAAACGTGGATTAAACCGATAATTCAGATAGGTCTGAAAATCAGTAAATGAAGGGTTATACTCTCCTTTTTTATCCAGTGTGCCGAGTAGATAGGCTGAATTTTTGTAACGGATTCCGGTAAGATGCGATAATTTTCCATCCTTGGAGCTACCCTCAAAATGAGCCGAAGCCCCCAGTGCTCCAATTTCGGCTGTTGCAGCACTACGAACAGGTTTCCGATAAGTAATATCCAGAACAGACGACATTTTATCCCCATAAGAGGCATCAAATCCTCCCGAGGAGAAGCCGATTGTGGCGACCATGTCACTGTTAATAAAACTTAACCCCTCTTGTTCGCCCGATTTAACCAGAAAAGGTCTTATGATCTCTATGCCATTTACAACTACGAGATTTTCATCATAATTTCCGCCTCTTACCGAGTATTGTGAACTAAGTTCGTTATTGTTGCTTACCCCGGGAAGCGTTTTGATCAGTGTTTCTACCGCACCTGCCATAGCCGGCAACCGATCTGTCAATTTAGGCGAAAGACTTACAATATTGTTGTTGAAACTCTTTTTTTCGATTGTTATTTCAGCGATTTTATGCAAGTCAGGCTTCAACACTTGCACGAAAGGCTGGTTATCCGGCAGGAAAACTTCATGCTCAGTTTTTTCATAACCAATCGATGAAAAAACGATCACGATAGATGACCGGGAAATTGAAGGAAGGACGAATTCACCGAGGTTATTTGTTACTACTCCCAGACTTGTCCCTTTTATTGTAATATTAACCAATTCAATCGGCTGATTGTTAGTGTCTACAACTTTGCCTTTAAGGGAACTTTTCATTTCCTGTCCAAAACTATGGAAGATGGAAAGACAGATCAGGAAAAAAAAAGAAGAAAGAATTCTTGGCATTTAAGTCCGGGTTATCGGTTGAATTCAAAATCAGAGTAAAAATACCTAATTTATGCAAAGTTGCAAAATGCCATTATAACTCATCGGATTTTAGGTAACGCGAATATAATGATTAACCGATTTTAATTACTTTCGCCACATTCAGACACAAACTAATCTTATGGCACCTAAATACCGTCCACTCACTTCTGTTTTGGTAAAGCCTTCCGGCCCTGATTGTAATCTCGACTGCACCTATTGTTTTTATCTTGAGAAGGAAGAATTGTTTCCTGAGACAAAGACTCATCCGATGAGCCTGGATACTCTGGAAGAGATGGTTCGGCAGATTATGCAGCAGTCGGGGAATGCGGTTTCAATTGCCTGGCAAGGGGGAGAGCCTGCTTTGATGGGACTGGATTTTTATAAACGCGCAGTCGAATTGGAGATCAAATATGGGCATGGGCAGTCGGTTGGGAATGGTTTTCAAACCAATGGCACTTTGCTCGACCGCGACTGGGCGAAGTTTTTCAAAAAGTATGATTGGCTGATTGGTCTTTCGCTCGATGGTCCTGAGCATATTCACGATCGCTACCGGATGGATAAGGGACACCATAAAACATGGCAAATCGTTGAGGATAAAGCGAAAATGCTGTTGGCAGAAGGGGTAGCTGTGAATGCAATGTGTTGTATTACAGATTATTCGGCAGACAAGGCCGAAGAACTTTATAATTACTATAAAAGTCTGGGTCTGACATGGATGCAGTTTATTCCTATAGTAGAGACCGATCCAAATGATTCATCAAAAGCGGCGCCTTATTCATTGACTGCTGAAAAATACGGGCAATTTCTGATCACTTTATTCGATTTGTGGATTGCAGATTTTAAAGATGGTCAGCCTACAACTTCAGTCCGCCACTTTGAATCGGTATTTCATAGTTATGTTGGAATGGAAGCACCCGAATGCACGATGATGAAAGAGTGTGGAGCTTATGTTGTTATAGAACATAATGGAAATGTTTATTCGTGTGATTTTTTTGTTGAAAACAAGCATCGCCTGGGGAATATCCGTCACGACAAGCTAATTAATATGCTCAATTCCAAAAGACAGGATGATTTTGGCAGAGCGAAAGCGGTTCTTCCAAGAAAATGCCGGATGTGCCAATGGTACCCGAAATGTTTTGGCGGGTGTACCAAAGACCGCATCAAGGATCCGCAAGACAACCATCAGCCCCGTTTCTGTGAGGGATATATCCTCTTTTTTGAACATGCCGATTCAGAACTGAAGAGACTGGCTGCTCATTGGAAACAGCAGCAATCCGATAATCTTGAGCGTGAAGAAACCCGGGGCGTATACAAGGCTTTTAAAGATTTAATCTGAGATTCTGTGGTTTTCCTGCGAAAAATCAATTAATTTAAACAAATAGCATGTTTAAATTGCATATTTTGTTAGATAAAAATCATATACTTTCGTCCGGTATTTAGTTCTCACAAACTTAGTATTGGTCTTATGATAAAACAGCTTTTGCTCGGAGTTGAAGCAATCGGACAAGGAGCCATAGATGGCGGATTATCCGGAGTTTATGCTTATCCCGGAACTCCTTCTACTGAAATTACCGAATATATTCAGGAAAATGAGGTCGCTATTGCGCGAAACCTTCACCGCGAATGGTCTGCCAATGAAAAAACAGCAATGGAGTCAGCTTTAGGGATGTCTTATGCGGGCAAAAGGGCTATGGTTTGCATGAAACATGTCGGATTAAATGTTGCTGCCGATCCATTTATAAATGCGGCAATGACCGGTATAAACGGCGGTCTGATCGTCACGGTTGCAGACGATCCTTCGATGCATTCGTCTCAAAATGAGCAGGATTCGCGTTTTTATGGGAAATTTGCCATGATTCCGGTACTTGAACCTTCGAATCAGCAGGAAGCCTACGAAATGACCAGAACAGGTTTCGATCTTTCGGAACAGCTGGGAACGCCGGTCTTGATGCGGATTACGACACGTCTGGCACATTCCCGCGCTGGTGTTATTCCTGTTGATGAGGCCACTAAAGAAAATAAACTCGTTTTGCCGAAGGATCCTCACCAGTTTATTCTGATGCCCGCTTTAGCACGAAAAAGGTATCAGCTGTTACTTGATAAGCAGGTAGAGTTCGAACGAGCTTCGGAAAATTCACCATTCAATAGTTTTATAGAAGGCCCAGACCATTCTCTTGGAATAATATGTTGCGGTATTGCCCTTAATTATCTGATGGAAAACTTTCCAAACGGGGCTCCTTATCCAATTGTGAAAATCACACAATATCCGCTGCCCTCAATAATGATTAAAAAATTGGAGCAACAAGTCGATCGGTTATTAATTATTGAGGAGGGATATCCCATTGTAGAAGAGCAAATGAAAGGATTTTTTGGATACGGTAAAAAGGTTTCCGGAAAATTGGACGGCTCATTACCACGAACAGGTGAGCTTAATCCTGACATTATTGCCAGGGCTTTGAATATTACCGGTTATTCAGGTGCGCCGATTCCCGAATTGGTAGCAGACCGGCCACCGGCCCTATGTAAAGGCTGCGGTCATCATGATTTATTTAAAGCTCTTGACGCAGCAATGGCCGATTATGGCGATGGTCATGTGTTTTCGGATATCGGCTGCTATACTCTGGGCATACTGCCTCCTTATAATTCAGGCAATGCCTGTGTAGATATGGGAGCTTCTGTTACGATGGCAAAGGGAGCTGCCGATGCCGGATTATTCCCGGCTGTTGCTGTAATTGGTGATTCTACCTTTACACATTCAGGTATAACAGGATTGCTTGATGCCGTTTATGAAAAATCAAATATAGTAATCATGATTGGCGACAACGAATCAACATCAATGACGGGTGGTCAGAATTCTTCAGCATTTGGTCGCATCGAATCGATTTGTGAAGGGGGAGGAGTAGGTTCCGATCATATCCATGTCGTGGAAGCATTACCGAAAAATCACGAAAAATTACTGAAAATAATCAGGTCCGAACTGGCCTATAATGGTGTATCAGTGATTATTACCAGAAGAGAGTGTATTCAAAAAAGTGCGCGCAGGATTAGTAAGACCAGAAATTAAGTACTGTGAAACGAGTCTCCTGAGAATATTTTAAAAAGAATTCAAAATAATTTAAGTCAGTACTAAATGAAGTGTGATATCGTTTTAGCCGGAGTTGGCGGTCAAGGAATTTTATCAATAGCCACAGTGCTGGGTTTTGCGGCGCTTGAAAATAATCTTTATCTTAAACAAGCCGAAACTCACGGCATGAGTCAACGAGGCGGAGCTGTACAATCCTATTTAAGATTGTCTGATCAGCCCGTCTATTCGGATCTGATCCCATTAGGAAAAGCCGATCTCATACTTTCTGTCGAGCCAATGGAATCGCTGAGGTATCTTCCATATCTTTCTCCGGAGGGATATGTTGTTACCAATACCACACCATTCATAAATATTGTGAATTATCCTGAAATTAAAACGATTATGGATGAACTTAAAAAGCTGCCAAGAGCTGTTGTGATTGACGCAGAGTTCATTGCCAAAGAGATGGGAAATTCAAAAGCGTCCAACATGGTTATTTTGGGTGCTGCAACACCTTTTATCAATATTCCGCTTGAAAGTATTGAAAATGGGATTCGCGAAATCTTCGGACGAAAAGGGGAGGAGATGGTAAAAATCAATCTCCTGGCACTTCATGCCGGACGTGCATTTGCAGAGGCAAACAGATAGATGAGAGAATTATGAATTATGAATTAAGAGTGTTCAAAACATCTATTATACTATTAAAAGTTCTTTGAAATTTT
>JBAXOA010000105.1:0-15507 GCA_037133495.1 Mariniphaga sp.
CGATAAATATCTATATATCAAAATATTAAATTATAGAACCTCCCTTTAATAAAAATCAAGAACCTGATAAACTTGTAATAAACAACCTCCATTTAATTGATGTTGACCTTTTATTTACTTACAATTCGAATTATTCCTTAACAATAACTTTGTATGACGCAGTAAATCAAATAAATAAAAAGATATGTAAATCCGGATTATTTCATACTAGAGCATTTCTTGAAGTTTTAAGTTATTTAGTTAGAACCATGTCACTATTTCCTGAAGATAAAAAATGGGAACTTTTTGACCTTCGGGAAGAAAACACTAAACTTAAAGCCGAACTTGAAAAAATTAAAAAGAATTTGCAAAATCCTGATTAAATCTCAGATGAGATTCGACTTTTTATAAATATTTATTATTTAAGGCATCGCATATCTTGCCCAATGTTTCATCGGAAGGAAACTTATTTGGCATAGAAGGCAAATCCAAATCCCTCCTGTTAGCAATAATTTTCCAAATATTACCAACAGCATTTTGTGGTATTACTACTTGAATTAACTGTGATTCAAAATCAGGGTTTTTATCCAAAGGAATAGCTATGTTTTGGACCGGTTGTTTAAGAAAGTAACCACCTTGAACAGATTTTCTGTGCCAATGGGTAGTTTCACTAAATTGAGTCAGTTGAACAATAGTTGCTTCTGAAATTTCATTGAAACTTTCGGTTGTTTTTAAATTAATTGTAATTTGCTTTAATCCAGGCTTCTTTAAAACCCACAAATTAGTATAGCTGAGATTTTTTTGTACAAACCGATTGATCGCAAACTCAATAGCAATATCAAGACTACATGTCCAATCCATTAAACTACTTGCCAAATCAAATTCACGTGCTGCAATCCGGACTTCCCAATCTTTTGCAGCTCCTTCATCAAATGAGTATTTATGATGGTAGAATTTATAGAACTCTTCTAACAAAAGGCATTCTTTAACTGCTAAATCAACAGAGCTAGATTGAGTATACCTCGCAATCGATGGTATTAGTGGCCCGTCGGTCCCACGATACAATACTGCATCATCACCCAATTCAAATTTAATTTGGTGCGTAATTTTCTCTATATCTTCATACCTTGAAACGCTGAAAACTTCCATAATGATTAGAATCAAGAATTATTATTGAATTATTGCCTTAATTAATCCAGCATAATAAACGCCGCCCAGTATCTCGGAAAATGAAACTCTGCCTTGCATTTCTGTTTTGCCTCCAGAAATGCTGCACGCTTTTCTTTGCCAGATAATAATCCGGAGTAAAATTCAGTCATTAAATACCTTGTAGATTCGTCGTTTACCTTCCACAGGCTCATTAACAGTGTTTGAACTCCTGCTTGTTTAAACGACCGCTGCAATCCGAATACACCTTCACTCGAAACCTCACCCAGACCTGTTTCACAGGCAGATAATACAACTAAGTCGGTACCCCTTAATTCCATTCTGCTGATTTCCAGAGCTGTTAATACTCCGTCCTCAATATTTTCCGCAACTTTCCCTCCCAGCCATGCCCGGTTAGCTCCCGAGAGCATTAATCCGGAGCGCAACATTGGATCAACGCCCAATCCTTCTTTCTGGTCTCCCATCCTCATCTGCATAAAAGGATTTTTCCTGCTCTCTTCTACTGATTCGAAAAAACCGTGAGTTGCAATGTGAATAATCGCTTCCTTTTTGCCCGATAAAGATTTAAATGATTCCTCATTACCCGTTTCTCCGGTATATTTTGTAATCCTATATTGATGCTCATTCATCAGTTTGTTAATCTCATCCACTTCTGGCTTTGTCCCAGCCAAAAATTTCAAATCACTTCTGACAGAAGTATTATTCTGGTATCCTCGCATGGCATAAAGATTCTCCTTCTTTTCATATTTTTTGCTTTCGGCGGCCATTTTATTCGCAGGCAAGTCATATTGTAAACCGCCATAAAGAACAGCAGAGGTATTTTTAATTTCTGGTACTTTTTTCGCCAGCTCTTTTGTGGATGATAGTCGGTGTATCTCAAATAAATCACCGAGAGTAAGAGAATCATTGGCCGGAAGATTTTCGATAGCTAGCTGATGAAGAATTCCGGCAGGAGAAAAATAAATCCGGTCAATAGTGGAGACAACCGCTTCAATCGGCTTCCAGATCAATTTTTTTAGCTGTTTACCAACAAACCCATTGGAATAAATTACATCTTTATCCAGTTTGAGAAATTCCTGAATCTGGTCTTTCCTAAAAAGAGAAATCATCTTGGGGTATTGCCACCCTTTGCGAAGAACTAAAGCGGCATACTTGACAGTATCAGTCAAAGTTGGATATTCCACAAACTCAATGGCAACATCCTTATCTCCTAAATTTGCCTGGACATCTTTCCACGTTACCTTTAGGTTCTGGGTATAATCACCATATTCTTTGGAGAGTTTGACCAATTCAGTTTCTTTTTGCTGAGCAAGGTTCTCTAATGAATCAACATTCAAATACCTTTCAGCAAGCGGTTTTTCCAAGATACGTTGAATTTGAAGCTTTAGTAGCTTTAATACCTCAAATTCTGCAATCGCTTCAGGAGTTCCTTTCTCGGCTATTAGTTGGTCAAAATCCTGAGAGGTGTTGAGCAAAAGACCTTTTGAAAAAAGAGATATATCATAAGCATCACCTGCTCCTTCGGGGTTAGAAACTGCTAGCTTTTCAAAAAACATTGGAAAAAGCATAAATGAGTGGCTGTATTGTTTCCAAAACAGTTCTCTTTGATGTTCTGTCATCAAACTTAAATATGCAATCACTCTTTTCTGTGTTTCTTTCAACATTTGAAGGTAATGTGTTAATGCAGATTTGGTTTTTGATAAATAAAACTCTAAATACGCAAGATTACCTAAACATAGAACATAATCAGGATGGTTTTCGCCTAAAACTTCTTTTCTGATTTCAAAAACCTTTTGATTAATCTCCAGAGCTTTTTGATAATCTCCAAGGCCAGTATAATCTTCGGCTATTAAGTTGAGACTTTTGATATAATCCGGATGACGATCACCTAAAACCTCTTTTCGGAATTCCGCAACTTTCTGGTTAATTCCTAAAGCTTCCCGATAATCGCCAAGGCTAGCATAAAAATTGGCTATAAAATGGAGACTTTTAATATAATCCGGGTGACGCTCACCTAAAACTTCTTTTTGGATTTCTGCAACTATCTGGTTAATTTCTAAAGCTTTTTGATAATCGCCAAGATCAGAGTAATCATATGCTAAATTATTGAGACTAGTCAAATAATCCGGATGTCGTTCACCTAAAACCTCTTTTTGAATTTCAACAACTTGTTTATCGATGTCCAAGGCTTTTTGATAGTCGCCAAGATCAGTATAATCACTCGCTAAATTACTAAGACTAAACAAGTAATCCGAATGGCGTTCACCTAAAACTTCTTTTCTGATTCCAACAACTTGTTTATCAATTTCATAGGCTTTTTGATAATTTCCAAGACCTGTATAATCCTCAGCTATTAAGTTGAGACTTCTAATATAATCCGGGTGGCGATCACCTAAAACCTCTTTTCGAAATTCTGCAACTTTCTGGTTAATTTCTAAAGCTTCCTGATAGTTGCCAAGACCAGCATAAAAATTAGCTATAAAGTGGAGACTTTTAATATAATCCGGGTGACGATCACCTAAAACCTCCTTTTGGATTTCTGCAACTTTCTGATTAATTTCTAAAGCTTTTTGATAATCACCAAGATCAGAATAGCCATATGCTAGATCACTGAGGCTTGACAAATAATCGGGATGGCGCTCACCTAAAACCTCTTTTTGAATTTCCACGACTTGCTTAATGATTTCCAAAGCTTTTTGATAGTCGCCGAGGTCAGTATAATCACTCGCTAAATTACAAAGACTAAACAAGTAATCCGGATGGCGTTCACCTAAAACTTCCTTTCTGATTTCAACAACTTGTTTATCAATTTCATAAGCTTTTTGATAATTTCCAAGGCCCGTATAATCTTCAGCTATTAAGTTGAGACTTTTGATATAATCCGGGTGACGATCACCTAAAACCTTTTTTCGGAATTCGGCAACTTTCTGGTTAATTCCTAAAGCTTCTTGATAGTCGCCAAGACCAGCATAAAAATTGGCTATAAAATGGAGACTTTTAATATAATCCGGGTGACGATCACCTAAAACCTCTTTTTGGATTTCAGCAACCTTTTTGATTATATCTAGGGCTTTTTGATAATCGCCAAGATCAGAATAATCATATGCTAAATTACTGAGGCTTGTCAAATAATCGGGATGTCGTTCACCTAAAACCTCTTTTTGAACTTCAACCACTTGTTTATCAATTTCTAAGGCTTTTTGATAGTCGCCAAGATCAGTGTAATCACTAGCTAAATAACTAAGACTTGTCAAGTAATCAGGATGGCGTTTACCTAAAACCACCTTTCTGATATCTACCACATTTTGATCAATCTCAAAGGCTTTTTGAAACTGTCCCAAATTTGAGTAATTTGAAGCTAGGTTATTTTGATTTGTTAAATAATCCTGATTTCTTTCGCCTAAGACTGTTTTGCGAAGTTCTGTAACTTTTAGGTTTATTTCTAATGATCGGTTATAATCACCCAAATCTGAATAAACTGAAGCCAAATTACTCAAGCTATTCAAATAATCAGGATGCTTCTCACCCAGCAACTGTTTACCAATTAACACCCTTTGCCTTAGGGATTCTATTGATTTCCTCGGCTCATTATTTTTTTGATACGAGAGGGCAAGTAAATTTAAGATTATAAGGGATGTCTCATTCTTTTCACCAAAAAATTCAGAATTCGCTTTTAAGGCTATTTCTCCAATATCAATTGCAGTCGCAAAGTCCTTTAAATTGTAAAATTTCTGTGCTTTAGCTATTAAAGCCTCTGAATATGATCGATCCCACTTAAGATTATTATCATGATATTGTTTGTAAATAGATGAAAGATAAAAGATCAATTTTCCGTTATTTCCAATATTACTGTTGATTGTCCCAGCAAACCATAACAGTTTGATTAGTTCATCCCGTTTTATGCTATTAAATTTAGAAATGCCATATTCTTTAATGAACGCATCGGTAAGTGCATTGACTTTCCCAACATCCAATGCCTCATTCTTTGTTTCGAGGTAGCACCAATTCAGATAAACGTTGGCAGAAAGGGTCTTAAAATCATCTAGTCCCTTCATTTCAGCATATTTTTTCAAAATAGGAATAGCTTGCTCAAACTTTCCACTTTTGGCATGATTAATGGCCTCGTCAAGTTCTTTTGCGGTCTGAGATTCTTGAGTGTAGGCTGCTGGCAAACTAAAGAGCATCACAATCAAGATGATGAAACTTGGAATCCAGAGTCTAGTAGCAATTAATTGCATCACATACTGATTTTAGATTAATCCTTTAGTTGGTTTTCGGTCGGAACAGGCAGGAATAAAAGTTTAATTAATGCAGATTTAATCTCAAATTTCTTTCAATAATTCCTTAGCTTTAAGATAAAACTCACCGGATGATTCCATTCCGATTTCCTGAAGCAAAACCTTGGCTTTCTTTTTATTCCCATTTTTTAAATACGCTAATGCCAGATACCATTTTACAGCTAGTTCTGTGGCAGCATGCATCTCAGCCGGATGATCCGACAATTTCTGCAAATTAGATATCGCTTCTTTGCTACTTCCCTTTTCCAACTGTTTGAGCGCGTCAAAAAATAAAGAGTCTGATTTAGTAGGTGCCAAAGAGTCTCCACCCCTGGATGGTATTGGGGTATAAGCATAGGCAACATAATAACGATCGGTAAGAGCAGCGCAATTATTTAGGTAGCCAATATAGAAAAAACCCATAAGAGATGCTGCCATTGCAAATGATCCAATAGAAAAAACAAGTTTCCTAATTTTACGCTGTTGAATGTTACGTGACTCTTCTTTCTGAATCATTTTTTGAAGCTGTTCCCTGCGGACAGCCTTAATAATGGAACGCTGCAAATTTACTTCATTGCGAAAATCATCATTTTCATTCATCCTATTTTCAAAATTGACTTTCTCTTCCTCTGCCATCTCGTTCTGGAGATAACGATCAATTTCTTGTTCTATTGCTTCTTGCTGTGACATCTTCCTGATTAATTTAAATAGATGATCTTATCCTTTAAATCCTTTTTAAGCTTTTGTATACACTTGTATTTCTGAGTTTTTGCTGTACTTACATTCTTATAATTCAGTGCTGTTGCTATTTCTTCACCACTTTTTTCCTCCCAATATTGTAGCGTAAGTAGGGTATGGCATGGCTCACCCATCTGATTAACTGCGACTTGTATGATTTTTTCATTTTCAATTCCTAAACCTGGTTCGTCATCCTCAATATCTGGCACATCGGTTAAAAGTGATGCCACTCTTTGGTTCTTCCTGTTGGTCGCCATCACGATCATCTTGCCAATTCCATAAAGGTAAGTCTTCAGACTTGAAGTAAGACTTGTTTCGCTGACTTTATTGGTATAAATTTTATTGCATAATTCGAGAAAAGCCTCCTGATAAATATCAAAGATTTCCTCTTCATTTTTATTCAGCCGCTGCTTAAATACATAAATGAAATCTTTTTTATACCAATTATAAACCTTCGTAGTTAAAACTCCGTTTTTGTCCCGTATTGCAGAAATACTTTCATGGTCAGTTATCTTAATCATTCTAGAAAATTTTCTGGTTTTTATACAAATTATCTCCTTCAATCATAGGCCGTTGAGGATATCTTGCCACATTCATTACTTCTCTCTTTATTTTCATTTGATTAAAGAAATCCACGAAATCTTCTTTCCCTGATAGATCGCTAAGAGCAAGCTTTACAGCGTAACTCAATGACCCAAAATACTGATCATTCAGTCTATACTCAAAATTATTTTGGTAGGACTGCGATGCACTGATTACGACCCACTCAAGTGGCTTGTGTATGTGAGGAGAGTAACTCTTTTTTGCCACAGCCTGGAAAATTTCCGAAGTGCCTCTTACAACAATACTATCATTTGGCGTACTATCCTCTCCACGAGTTGCATCACCACTATGGCATGCATCAATAACAACCAATAATGATCCTGTCTTTCCGATTTTACTCCTTAATGACGTGAGATAATGATTCAATTCATCATCAAGGAGGTGATTCTTTCCTTCATAAACACCTTTTTCAAAAGTCTTTCGAGCATCGTAAGGTATAACTGCCTCGTCTAGCCCATCTTCCTCATCGCCATCAACATCAACGACCTGCTGACCATGAGTTGAAAAATGGATATAAAGAAAATCGTTCAGTTTGGCCTCCTTTATCATTTGATTGAGACTTTTGATGATATTTTTCTTTGTTGCATTTTCATTCGCCAGACATCGGATATTATTCGAAATAAAACCTTTTTGACCTAATGCATTTGCAATTAGTGGCACATCATTATCGCCGTGGATTTTAGTCCAGCCACTCTCCACCGGATAATTGCCAATGCCAACAACTAGAGCTCTTTTTGTTTGGGCTTCAAGTGAGAACAGCGCAACTATTAATAATAATGTTATGAATAAAACTTTCATTCAAAATTGGTTGATAAACAAAAACATAAAACTACTCAATTCTTAGAATATAATTGTATGCAAGACGACAGGCTTAATTATAGAATGCAAACGGTAAAATAATATCAGGCAATTTGCTGCTGGAATTGGGTATCTATATAGTTGTTTCAGTATGTTTTAGGTATTTCCGGAATTAATTCTGATTATTTTAATTTTTCAATAAGCGCTGAACACATCTCCGTTTTTGAGCTATTCAAGATGATGTCGGATTGGGCAACTCCGGATTGTCTCAGCCATTTTTTCCAGAAGTAGGTGATTTTTTCGATTTGCAAAATATCGTTGGCTTTCTTCGCTGAAATTCCGGCTACTACCCACTTCGTATTTTGTTCCAGTTGTATCGGCAATAAGCCATATTCTTTAGACTCTGAAATTTGCTTCCAATCCGAAGTATTCAACTCATTTAAAAAATGCGTACTGGAGTAAAGGTTTTTGGTTCTGATAACGTGTGCCTGATTTTCAAAATCGAAATAGCCATCCGTCAATATTAATATTTTATTTTCAAAACCTGACTTACTCAACCCCATTCCATTATCGTGAAGATAAGCCCAAATATCGACTCCAAAATAATTACCGGAAACTTTACCATAAAGAGCGTCCTTTTTCAGGCTCTCAAGCACCTCAGGCAAAGCGTGAGTCAATGCCATCAGTGATTTATTTTTGTCTTGTATCTCCGTTTCATCTAAATAAAGTTGCAGCAAATCTTCATAATGATTAACATTCAATGGACTGTTTTTTTGTGGAATGATTTTTACCGAAAAACGATCTTTTGCAACCAGTACCAAATTACGTCTTGCATTTTTCTCGAACGCTTTAAAATATTTTTCAATCAAATAAAAGTCTTTATCCAATTGTTCCGGTAAAAGAATACGGTCACTTAAATCTAAAATCACTGTGTAATTTGTTGATTTTATGTCTGCTTTGGTTTCTATTGCTTCACAAGAGGCAAATAATAACGAAGTTGTGAAAACGAGAATGAGGGTATATGCTAAGTTTTTCATGATTTCAATTTTTAAAAGTTAAAGTGTCTGCTTTTGAATTATTTTAAGTTAAGAATTCCTGTCTGATTAAACTGCGCCAGAATAAAGTTATTAAAAGTCTCCTCGCATTTCGCCTTCTCTGCGCTCAAACCAGTACCATTCAGATATTGAAGCCATCCCATGTAAAAACTAGTCAGATTTTGTGATAACACATTTGGGTTTAGCATACGGCTTTCCAGGTCTCTTTTCAATTTTTCCAACTGGTTAAAAATGCTCTTTATTTGCGTTTCCAACTCGATGATTTTTGCTTCCAGAATCTGGAGTTCATTTTTCAAAACTTTTATGTCCTCTTTTAGTCCCCTAATGATTAAAGCTGCTTTAAAATCTCCGGTTTTTTTATTTTTTTCTTTGAGCATCATCTCAAACATATAGCCCCAAACCAGGTAAGCACAAAACCCAAAAAGTAAAACCATGTAAAAGTTTATACTGGAATAAAAATGCCATGCTGCATCCTCAACACCTGCCATTACTTTCAAATTATGAATTCCTAAATCAATTTTATAAGCCATCAGTGAATCAGTTATTAACGCACCCAAAATAGCCAGACCTACGAGTAACTTTTTATTCTTACCTTCAATATTGTGAGGAATTAATCCAATGGCAAAAAATAAGAAAGCCCCTAAATAAACAATCAATAAAACTGGTGATAATGTAAAGATTCCTTTCACATCAAAGATGCTGTCCAAATACAATACAATGTCATCTCCAGCCATCTTGATTATTGTACCGGCATTTCTAAAAAACGAAGCGTAAATTGCTGAAGCATAGAAAAAAAGCAAGTATAAAGATAACAAGATCGTTAGCGATGCATACATAAAGTACTTTTCCGGTTGGTATCCGGTTTCAATTTTCTTGTCCGCTAAGTCAATTTTAGTTTGCTGAATTTCATCATTCAATTCTTTTATTTTTTTCTCAATAGACGGTTTTAAAACCTCATTAGCAGTTCTTCGCTCTCCTTCAACCTTTTCTTTTTCCTCATGTTTGTCTTGGACTTTCATCTCTGCCTGTTGCTTCAAAAGTTGCTCTTCTTTTTCATTATAGGTCTCTTCAACCAGATGACCATCTTTAATCCATTGTAAATTGAGCTTCAGGGATTGGTAATCGCCACGGTTGAACCCGGCTTTTTCAAAGGCATATTCTCTAAAGCTTTTTACACGTTCAATTCTTTCTTTCGAAAGAGAATCAATTTGATTTTGCAGTGTTTGATTTGCAGTCTCTACCGCTGCTACTGATTTGATTTCTGTAAGTTCCATAGTGTTTGTTATTATTGTTTTGAATTGTTTTTATATGAGTTTATGTACAAAAACAATAAAAGGTAACCTTGGAAATAAAGAAAAATTGGATTTTTCTTTTAATTGATGGATAATCCGGTCCAGCACCAATGGAATATCCATTTGTAAATCACCTATCCCGATTCAGAAACTAAGCCTTGGATGGTAGCTTTTTGGGGCAATCATTGCAATGTTCTCTATTGATTATATCTTCAGCAAAAAGAAAATTTGATCGGAAAAAGTTCAGATATCTGTGCGAAAGTTCGTTTAAATTTATGCGAATTAGTATGTTATTGATTTTCGCAAAATGTCATAAATTTTACAACTTAACTTTAACCATCTACCCTTTTGGTTCAATATTGGGGAGGATTTTATTCAAGTTATCCCTAAGGGAGAAGATTTAAGACTTAAATGTTTAACTATTCATTAAAAAAGCCAAATTTGTCTCTATAAAATTCTATTTTAAATTGTTTTATTGGAGCTTCAAAGTGCTGATAGCGATCTATATTATTCAAATATGGCGCTGATCTAGCAATGCCTCTATTCGCATTATTTGATGGAGAATACAATACTACAGCTCTAATCTCTCTCCCAAATACATTGCTTTTTATCATAAATTGACTCGTTTGTTGGTTAAAAGTATCTGTATATTTAATTCCAAACCTTTCAACAAAAAGTTTTGCAGCATTATTTACTCCAAAACGGGATGTAAAATATATCGTATTAATATTACTATGAATTAGCCCTTCCTGTATCTGCACGCCATTGTCAATTAGATTGTACAATTTTGAGTCTTCAGTAACATATTCATTTTCTCTGTCACATTGCCGGATAATATCGGTTATTGATACTCCGTAATTTCGGAATGTGGTTAAAATTTGATGCCGATTCCCAAATTGGTGATTTGGGAATGACAAAGAAAGAATATCCCAAAAACTGCCCATGTTCCCATAAAAAAAATCGATATTAAAATTCACAACTCTATGTGGATGAATAGTCCCAATTATAAGTTTTGTGCTTTCTGGTAAAATTGGGTATTGATCAATATATCTGTGGAAGGTTGTTACTGGCATGAGTAAAAAATATTGCTGGTTAATTAATTGAATATGTCCATGTTAGCACATTAGAACAATAAAGTTAATTTAATAAAGAAAAGAGTATGTTTAAATTTTTGTCCAAATACTTGGATGGTTTAAAAGTGCCCACTTATACGATCTAGCAGTACCCGGATAATTACTTGTTAAATAATTTTTAGCTCTGGCTTCAATACATTTACAGATTTCTTTTTTTGATTGAGGATATAGATTGTGTTGAGTAGCTTCTTTGGGAATCCATATTATCTTTTCATCCATTACTTCGTAACTTAACTGACGGTTTTTAAAAGTCATTAATTCTATATGTCCGGAATTGGCTACAATTCTAATCCAAAGATTTTCGCAATCATTCATGGTTTTGGTCATAATTAGTGATTTATTAAAATTAATTCTCTCAATTGTATCGGCTCAATTACTTGAATGTCATTGGAATGTTTATTCAGGAATGATTTAAGTTCCAAATCAATCTCAAGTTTTAGTTCAATTTCTAACTGTTTATTTAATTGGTCATCTTTTATGACCCGCTGACTGGAATGAATCGGATATGCTTTCAAATAAGGATACATCCAGGACCCATTAACAGTTCTCAAAACAATCCGTTCAGGTGCAAGATACGGTTTATTCAAGTTGATACGGTGAACACCCAATGAATCCTTGAAATAATCTGAGGGGTTAAAACCTTTGGGTGGATCTGGTACATAATATTCTTCAATCGGAATGATTTTGTCCAATCGATCCAAGGCGTAAACTCTTAGTTCATTGAGCGCAGGCCATCGGAACGGGGCATTGGAATTCATCTCGTAGGCCAGCAGATACCAACCCGAAATCCATCCATTACTGTATTCTTTCAGCAGTAGCGGTAGTAAGCGAATTTTCTTGGATTTGCCCGGCTGATCAATTTTGTGATGATGGGCATAAATCAACTGCCGTTTCTGAATACTTGAAAGGATGATGGAATAGTTGTCTCTACCAGCAAAAATTCCATCCTTTATCAGGCTCACAGGCTTCCATGGAACTCCACTATCTTCTTCAGCACTCATGAATGCAATTAGAGCTCTTAGCCGATTGGCAAGGCCATCATCAATAATGTGACTGCTAAAAGCAAAGAGATTTGCCAGCATATGCCAATCTTCCGTCTTGAGGCTCATTACAGGATTAAAAAGCGTGTATGGATTTCCTTGAGGGTCTTTCAGAACGCGATACCGATCATTCTGTTTGATGACATAGTCGACAATTATTCTTTGGCCAACTCCACGGTCGATGTTGTATTTCTCGTTCAGAGCCAGGTTGTATTGTTTCAAATCTTCACGAAAGGTCCTTGCTGAAAGAAAATACTCATTCTCATAGAGATCAATCCACTCCTTTCTGGTCCTATTTCCTTTGGGATCAGAAAGGACCTCCTCAAGTTTAATCAGTCTCTCGTAATTTTTCATAGGTCAGGTGAGCAGAATAAATTCAACAATAAATCAATTATAACAATACCTTCCTTTGAATTGTAGTAGGAATCGTCCCTCTTAGTCTGGCAAATCCACCAATTGTATCGGGATAATTCTCCCGCTCATCAAAAATAGTAAATCCAACTAATATTTCATTACCTGACAATTGGATGCAATTAATCTGATGAACAAAAAAACCAATCCCTTGAAAATCCATTTCGTTCAAAGGAAACAACTCACACTCCCGAACCTTGAACTCAGGAAACTTAACTTCAAAACGCAACATGTGAAGACCATCATCAGTCGTAATAAGATCGCAGCACCCTTGACTATTTGATAAAACATATGGATAGCCAAAGAGGTAGTTTAATTGGATCTTGCCTTTCATGCAGGTAACAGCCACTTTTGTAGTCTTCATACCAGTTAACGATTAGCCGGGATGGCAGTTTCGGATAAGTCATATAGACAATTTCCACCAAACTCAAAGTCAGTCCTCCCCTGCAAGCGACCAATGACAAAATAGTTATTGGTGTCCAATTCTATAATCTCAAACATACTGAACTGAACAATTAATTCGCGCTCCGACAACTTAACAGCATAGCTATTCCATGCGCGATGTTTTCCCTCGTCTTCAACCGGCTGCAAAATATGTATGGAAACTTCTTCGTCTATGTCTGCATTGGGGAACTTCACATCAAAAACAATCCTCAACAATCCATCGATATCCTTATATAACTTACACGAAGTTAGATAATTATCGTGAATTGCATTCTCATCATCATCGATGTAGCGAACGAGGACTTTCCCTTGCATTATTAATTTTTCCATTTTGAATAAATTTTAATGTTACACTTAAAATAGCCAACTTAGGATTCCAGGTATTCCATCAAATCATCTGCAACCTCTACCGGTTTATGAAGCACAAGATGGCCACCTTCATCGGTTGCGAACAAATCGTGAAAATAGGTCATGGGCTCACCATTCAAAGTTAGATCAGCGACGCTTTCCAACACACTCGTTAATTTTTTATTGAAATCTTTCACCCATTTAATGGCGGTTTGATCATCACACCCTGTCGCAAGTCGATAGAATGCTGCCAATTGGTCCTTATAGACTAAATATCCATTTGTTTCTTCAATGATCTTTTGTACTTCCACTGGAAGAACTTTTCCTTGAATTGATGGATTTGGAATATTTAACATGCCCCCTTCCAGATGTGTTTCCAGGTAAAATTGTACGATCAGAAAGCACAGCGATTCATGCGTATAATCCACCAGAGCCTCTATTCGCGACTTTAAGCTGACTTTCAGTTTATGAAATGGACTTGTGGATCTCTGGGCTAAAATGAATTTAGGACCCTGCGGAGTATCATAGTACAAGTAATAAAAATACTTGTATTGCGAATCCCATTCATCCGGGTATTTAACTGACTTCCTTGCTAGTTCAACTAAGGCAGGATTGTCAGTACGTTTAAGGTAGACTTCGTAAAGTGTTTTGTTCATGGTTTAAAAATGAGTTACGCCTTTATAGTGACGGCCAAAGCATAGTACAAGATTCAGGCACATAAAATATTGGAGCCATGGGCTTTGGATTAAATTGAATGCAATGGTATGATTTTATTTGGCAAAGACTTTGCCAAATAAAATCATACCATTGCACAATTAAAACATACAACTATGTATCTATCCAATTTCATCTTGCCACCACTAGCTCGCCAGATCCCTTACCATGGCTCAAAAAGAGGAACTCAAAAAATGGTTGTTGGAATATTGCAAACTCGACACCATGGCGATGGTCATTATTTGCGAGTACCGGAAAAATTTAACTAATACGAAGTAAGCTATGAACAAAAAATTGAATTCGTTGGCCTGGAGTTTGGCATTTGTATTAATCTATGTCTATGCCACCTATGGAATTACCCGGTTAATTTGGAAAACAAAGGATTTGTGTTTATTGGAGGACCGCACTAAATTTTTAGGCTATATGCTAATTGTATTCAGTCTGGTCTACATCATCGCGATCTACCATATCGTAGGCCCTCACCGTGTCGATTGGTTTTATCAGGTGTTTATTCTATTTCATGTGATCTACCTAATACTTGGCTGCCTGGTGAACTTGTTTGCGAAAAAAAGGGAGTAGGGTTGGAAATTATGCATGATAGCGTTTTGGGGGGTTGCAAAGGTGGGCTTTTCAGCACAAACGTTCACGCGGAAAACTGAACTTTCTGTTACCACAAAACTGTGCATTCTTATTTACCGATTACAGCCTATTGCAAGGGTTAACTTGAGTATCATTTTAAGATCATTAATCTTGTAAATTTTTTCATTGACCATTTCCCCATTAGCAATTGACCATTGTACATTTTTTTAATTGTTCAATTCGGATATGTAGTTCATAAAATAACGTAAATCATTCCGAAATCAAGTTTGGCCTAACAAAAAATCCCCGCAGCATTTAAAAATACTGCGGGGATTTTTTGTTTCATAATACCACCAACAAATCGCCCAAAAAGAACAGACGATCAATTAATCAACTAGATCAGACCATTATAAAGTTAAACCAGGAGGCCGGGCAGTACAAGTCAATCAGTGTTACTGTAAAGGCTAAAATCCATCCTGTACGCAAACCTCTGCCCGGAAAGTCTTCCTGGGTAAGAAAGCCCTAGAATCCAGCCGTACTCCATCCATTCCGGTAGTTGCGGCGAAGGTATTTGTTGACATCCGGGTCATTAGGAAACTTCATGTTGACAGCATCCCAATTCAGCAGCCTGTCAGGCACCCGAATTGCTACCGTACCCAGAAGAATAGCTTCAGTCATAGGTCCGGTCTGTTTGAAATGAGAAGCGGTTATTGGACCGCCCAAACATGCAACCACAAAGTTGTAATAATGATTTTGAGCTTCGAGCTGGGGTGATTTATAATTTTTAAATTTACTTTCGGGCAGAAGAACAGGAATCCCGTTGTGGGGAATAAGCAGGGCCCCTTCCGTACCAATCAACATTGAAGATTCAGCAGGATACTCCTTTCCGGGGTATAAGTCCATGATCTCCTTTGGCGGATAAAACTCTC
>JBAXOA010000106.1:0-15466 GCA_037133495.1 Mariniphaga sp.
CAAATCACAAAGATTGAACAGGTATGGAACGACAACGGACCGCGCTGGCACGATCCTAAAGATCCCGATGTTGCAGCTATCCGTGAGGCAGATACCGATTGGAACCGATGGCTCCTGAATAAACCTTATGTTCCTTTTGATCCATGGAAATATTTTGAGTTCCGAATATTCCGCGAATACTCGGGCGGAATAACCTCTCAATGGATGAGCCATGCTATCGGATTAGTTCATTTTTATACCGATACCGCAATACCTGATTCGATGGTTGCTAACGGAGGTATTTTCGGCTGGCCTGACATCCGTCAAAACCCAGATACGTTTCAATCACTTGCAACGTATGACGATGCGAAATTCATGTATTCCTATACTTCTAATTATGCAAATAAATTTGGTGATTATTCCTGCATACGAGGCAAAGAAGGGACACTTTTTGCCCATGGCGGTGAAGGCAGTCCGCGGTGGTTTTTCATCCCGGAACATTTAAAACTGGCAGGAGGATTTGATTTTTACGAAGGCATTAAAGACGCTGTAAGTAAGGGCGTTGCAGAGATGATTACTTGTGAGGAATATGGGATGAAACTTCCTCCCGTTGGTTTAGATGACGACAGCAAATATCATCTTGACAATTGGGTCACCTGTATGAGAAGCCGAAACTTTAATACCAATGCAAATATTCACACCGGATTCTGGCATTCGGTGGGCTGCATAATGGCAACACGGAGCTACCGAGAGGGTAAGAAGTTATATTGGGACCGTAATAAGGAGGAAATTGTTGATCATCCTTTGGTTTAATCCTGCCTGAAAATTTATCCTAAAGCCGCATTAAAATTATCTTCTGATGAAAAAAACGTCACTCAGCGATATCGCAAAACATTTGGGGGTTTCCAAAACCCTTGTTTCATTTGTTTTGAATGGAAAAGGAAAAGAATTCCGGATCAGTGAAGAAATTTGCAAAAAGGTTTTGGATATAGCCAAAGAGCTCAATTACCAGCCTAACCGGATTGCCCAGGGCTTGAGAACCGGAAAGACAAATACAATCGGTTTAATTATCGCTGACATTGCCAATCCGTTTTTCGGAATACTGGGACGCGAAATTGAAAAAGAAGCAGCCCGCCACGGTTATAGTGTGATCTTTTGCAGTTCAGATGAGAACCCCGATAAATCCAAACAACAAATTGCGATGTTGCAGCAAAGTCAGGTCGATGGTTATATAATTTCACCTCCAAAGAACAGCGAAGATCAAATCAGGGCACTTGCAAAAGGGAGCGTACCCTTTGTCCTGATCGACCGTTATTTCCCTGAAATAGAATGTAATTATATTGTTGTGGATAATTTCGATGCAGCATACAATGCTACAAAACATTTGCTGTCAATGGGTCGAAAAAGAATTGCCAATATCACTGTAAATCTGGATCTGGTGAATATGATTGAGCGCGCGGCGGGTTACAGACAGGCGCTGAAGGATGCTGCTATTGAAGTAGATGAGAACCTTATTAAGGTACTTCCATTCTCGCATGATAACAAGGATGTGGCAAGAGCCATTAAAGAATTGGTTGGAAAACCGGATCATAACAAAGTGGATGCAATACTTTTTTCAACCAGCAAACTCGGAATTAATGGAATCGAATCGATCTCTTCGTTGGGATTGAAAATTCCGGATGACATTGCTATCGTAAGTTTTGATAATCCCGATGCCTATAAAATTTGTATCAGTCCGGTTACAGTAATTAATCAGCCACTGAAAGAGATCGGAAAAACTGCGGTCCAGATTCTTCTCAATGAACTGAAACACCCCGATAGTCTCATTAAAAATCAGAAGGTTGTTTTGAAAACAGATTTAATTATACGAAAATCTTGCGGGTCATAAATTTTTTAATATTTTTGCTAAAACGATTTAGTAATTGATCAATAGAACTAACATGACTGAAATTAATCAAAATCAAGGAGATATCTATTTGGGACTGGATATTGGAGGTACCAAATGCGCTGTAGTTGTCGGTGACGCTTCTTTTTCAATCAAAAAAAAGATTTTTTTTGATACGCGTGTAGAACGGGGTTATGAAGCAATTTTAACTGATTTTAAGACACATATCCACACTCTTTTGGCTGACTTTCCCGATGCCAAACTCAAGCGTATCGGAATTAGCTGTGGCGGCCCGCTGGACTCAAAGACAGGAATGATTTACTCACCTCCAAATTTGCCCGGTTGTGATAGTGTTCCTATTACTAAAATATTCAAGGATGAATTTGGTGTTGATGTGGCCATTCAGAATGACGCAAATGCTTGTGCACTTGCTGAATGGTTGATGGGAGCCGGGAAAGGAACATCAAATATGATTTTTCTGACTTTCGGTACCGGCATGGGTTCCGGCCTGATATTAAACGGACGTCTTTATAGCGGAACAAATGATCTGGGAGGTGAAGTTGGTCACATCAGACTCGAAAAAACAGGTCCTGTTGGTTTTGGGAAAGCCGGTTCATTTGAGGGATTTTGCAGTGGCGGAGGGATAGCCCAGCTTGCAAAATCAATTGTCTCGGCAAGACTGAATAACGATCAGGAGGTTGGGTTTTGCTCTTCGTTGGAGATGGTCAACGAAATCGATACTAAAATGGTCGCAATTGCTGCACTGGCAGGCGATCCGGTTGCCAATGAAATTATTCGTATTTCCGCAGAATATTTAGGACAGGGTCTTGCAATACTTATCGATGTTCTGAATCCTGAATGTATTGTTATTGGCAGCATCTATGCACGCAATGAAATGCTTTTCAAACCAATAATCGATCGCGTTTTGCAGCAGGAAGCTATTCCTTCAGCTGTTGAGGTTTGCACGATCAAGCCTGCCGAATTGGGTGATGCCATCGGCGATTATGCCGCTTTATGCGTAGCTATTTATGAAGACAAATTTTAAATTGTCACAAAAGTGGAAAACAGATATTTTATAGATGAATTAGTGAGCCGGTATCCACAGCTTCTTGTGGTTAAAGATGAAATACAAAATGCTGCAGATGCTTTAATAAAATGCTATCAGCAGGGCGGGAAGGTATTGTTGTGCGGAAATGGCGGAAGTTGTTCTGATTCCGACCATATTGTCGGTGAGTTAATGAAGGGTTTTGAAAATAAACGCCGGATTGGTGAACCGTTGAAAAAACAGCTTTCCGAAATTGCAGGGGAAAGAGGAGATTACCTTGCAGAAAAACTTCAGCAAGGGTTACCTGCCATATCCTTGACGGCACATACTGCATTGATCACTGCAGTTGCTAACGATACAGATGCCGATCTGATTTTTGCCCAGCAAGTTGTGGGTTACGGAAATGCCGGAGATATTATCATCGGAATCAGCAGCTCAGGAAATTCTCAAAATGTTATCGACGCGCTCATCACTGCAAAAGCAAAAGAGATGGTCGTTATTGGCCTAACAGGCGAAACAGGTGGAAAAATGAAGTCTTTCTGTGATATCCTTATCAACGTTCCAGGACGACGAACTGCATTTGTGCAGGAATTGCACTTGCCTGTCTATCACGTACTTTGCCTGATGGTCGAAAATTATTTCTTTGGAAATCAGCGTGAGTCGTAAAGTTTTCAGACCCAGACTTTCATGGAAATTGGAAATTTGTGAATTACAGCTACATAATTGGTAAAATATAAACCGCATTTTCAAGAGTATAAGGATCTTATTTATCGCATTTTAATTTAATCAACTAAGCATAAAATAACTGCCATGAAGAAAACGAATGATTCAAAAGTGAGTAATCACATTTCCCGAAGAACATTTATTAATCGCGCTGGAGCTGGTACTGCGATTATTGCAATGGGTACGGCGACTAATCTCTTTGCGGAAGATTTGCAGCAAGCAGTGCCTTGGGCGGCTGATGCCACAAAATTCAAGGTTCATATGATTGGTCATGGACATATTGATCCGGTTTGGCTTTGGCCGATGTCCGAAGGTATTTCAATTGTTTACAGTACATTCCGTTCAGCATTAGATCGGATGAACGAAACACCTGACTTTAAATTCACAGCCAGTTCTGCTCAATTTTACCAATGGGTGGCCGATAACGATCCAAAGATGTTTGAGCAAATTAAAAAGCGTGTCGATGAAGGCCGGTGGAGTGTTGTTGGAGGCTGGTGGGTCGAACCCGATGTGAATATCCCAAGCGGTGAAGCAATGGTCCGGCAAGGATTGTATGGCCAGCTAACACTGCAAAAGCTTTTGGGTCATCGCTCCACAGTCGGCTTTAATCCTGACTCATTCGGACATACCAGCACTTTGCCACAGATTCTTAAATTGCAAGGGATGGATAATTACGTTTTCATGCGTCCCGGCCCAAACGAAAAATCGCTTCCTGCAGATATCTTTTGGTGGGAAGGTGTTGATGGAACGCGCGTACTAACTTATCGTATCCCTTTCAGCTACGGCGATGGCGGATCGGTTCGCAGACGAGTGACGCAGACAATGGACAGATTTAAAGATCAACCCACGAAAAGCTTCGTAGGCTATTATGGTGCCGGAGATCATGGGGGAGGTGCCACAAAAGAAAATATTCGCTCAATCATCGAAATACAGGGTGAGAAAACAGCTCCTACTGTTCTTTTCAGCACTCATGAAACTTATTTTAAGGAAATTCGTGCAGACAAGAAAATTGAACTTTCTGTTGTTAAAGACGATCTTCAGCATCATGCCAGAGGTTGCTATACGGCCGAAGCGGCTATTAAAAAAGGAAACCGTCAGTCAGAAGCAGCATTGGTATCAGCCGAAAAAATTGCAGCTATTGGTTCAGTGGCGTGGGGCTCCAAATATCCAAAATCTGAATTTTCTTCTGCATGGAAAAGAGTTCTGTTTCTTCAGTTCCACGACAGTCTCGCGGGAAGCTCATTGATGGATCATTCGCAGACTGCAGTTGAAGGCTACGGCTATGCGCTCGATATCGCTCACCAGGCAACATCTATGGCCATTCAAAAACTTGAATTGCAGATTCCTTCGGATGATCCTGAATCACAGTATGTTGTGGTATTTAACCCTCATGCATGGGAAGTTCGCGAAAATGTAGAATATAATTTAAACTGGTCAAGCTCCCATAAATCATCGCGCGTCGAAGATGAGCAGGGAAATGCTCTTCTACACCAATGGACCCGTGGATCGGTTGAAGTAGGCAGCCGTAAAAAATTGATTGTCAGTGCGACTATCCCTGCGATGGGATACCGGCAGATCCGTCTGATGGACGGAGAAATGTTGATGCCCAAGGTTGCTGCAACAGCTAAAGATAATACACTCGAGAATGAACTGGTTACCGTACATTTTTCAACTGGAGGATCTTTTGGAATCAAAGACAAAGCAACAGGCAAAGAGCTGTTTGCCGGCGGCGAAAATGGTTGCAGAGCCGTTATCATTAATGACCTGAGCGATACCTGGAGTCATGATATTGTGACTTTCGCTGATGAGATCGGTATGTTTGGAAATGCCACCATCAAAGTACTTGAAAATGGTCCGCTTCGCGCTACTATGCGCGTAATCTCCTTTTATGGCACATCAACACTCACAATTGACTGGACTCTTTATTCAGGATCCCGGAACCTTGAGGCAAAAGTCACGCTCGACTGGCATGAGCACCTTAAAATGGTTAAGTTTTCCTTCCCGGTAGATGTTGAATCACCGGTTGCAACTTATGAAACAGGCTATGGAAATATCATCAGGACAACTAAAGGCGAAGAAGATCCCGGTCAAAGGTGGATTGATGTAACCGGCACACGTGGCGGAAATGCTTATGGACTTACTGTTCTCAATGATGCCAAATACGGCTATAGTGTGAACGGAAGCGATATGCGTATCTCCGTTTCCCGTTCTGCTGTTTATGCACATCATAATCCCACTGTGCTGGATATGAAGGCAGAACACCTGTGGATGGACCAGGGAATCCAGACATTCCGGATGCTTTTGGTGCCTCATGCCGGAACATGGCAGAAAAGCAATATTCCAAGGATCGCCGAGGAATTCACAACCCCTGCAGCCATTATTTATCAGGGAATACACGGTGGATCGTTGCCAAAATCGGGTTCTATGCTCAGTGTGGATGTACCAAACGTAATTGTAACTTCGATCAAACAATCAGAAACCGGGGAAGACCTCATTATCCGTTGCGTTGAGACCTTAGGTTTACAGACTACCGCTGTGCTCGATTTGCGGTTTGCCCATTCCAATTGGTCCGGCAATTTCAAGCCTTACGAAATAAAAACGCTTCGTATCAAGCAGCATACCAATATCATAAAAGAGGTCAGCCTTTTGGAAGAGTAAATAATAAACAGATAAATACAAATAAATTAAACTGAAATTTAAACTAATGAGTAATTCAAAAATTGATCTTCGAAAAATACTTCCGGTATTTTTATCTTTCGTCATAATGGGGTTTGTTGACATTATTGGGGTCGCTACAGGATATGTTAAACAAGATTTCAAATTGACTGATTTTGTCGCACAATTCTTACCAATGATGGTGTTGCTGTGGTTCTTTATCCTTGGTGTTCCTGCAGGTGTTTTGCAGGACAAAATTGGCAAGCGGAATATGTTGAATCTTGGTATGGTCGTGCAGGCAATTGGTCTTGGTCTGCCTTTTATTCATTATTCTTTTGGGATGATGTTTGCCTCCTTTATATTACTTGGTATTGGGAATACAATTATTCAGGTTTCTGCCAACCCATTATTACAGGATGTATCTCCTTCTGATAAATTGGCCAGTTACATGAGTACTTCTCAATTTGTTAAGGCAATTGTCTCATTTGGCGGACCTATTATTGCAACCTTTGTGGCAACGCGTTTTGGAGACTGGAAACTGGTTTTTGCAGTTTATGGTATCACTTCGCTGCTAGGTGCGTTGTGGCTTTCTATGACTCCAATCAAGGAATCGAAACCTGATCGCAAACCGGCATCATTTTCATCCTGCCTTGGATTACTCAAAAACCGTTTTGTAGCATTTATGGCGTTGTCAATCTTCCTTATTGTTGGAGCAGAAGTGGCAATCAATACCAATATTTCCAATGTTCTAATGGCCAAATACGGAATTGAACTCAGTACAGCTGCGTATGGTATCAGTTTCTTTTTTGCCGGTGAAACAATATCCCGTTTCCTTGGTGCAATCATTTTGAACTGGATCAAGCCTCGCTTATTCCTGTTTTTAATCGCCATTTTATCTCTGATGGGAGTCATGGGAGTTTTTCTGGCTCCGAGCTATACCATTGCCTTTGCTTCAATAATGATTATCGGATTAGGCGTTGGAAATATGTTTCCAATTATATTCTCCCTTGCTCTGGCTAAAATGCCTGAACGTTCAAATGAGATTTCCGGATTACTGATTATGGCAGTATCCGGTGGCGCATTTATTCCATTAGTAATGGGATTTGTAAGCACTACCTCCGGACCACTGGCAAGTATTTTTGTTGTCGGCGGATGTATGCTTTATATCCTTTGGGTATCCTTTTTCGTAAGAAAGAGCCAGGCTGCTGCATAAACTGTTCCGTATCTTATCGAATAGCTTTCTCCTCGTTCCTCTGTGACGGATTGACCATCGGTTTTGGGAAATTAATTTTCTTGAAACGAGTCAATCAGCACAGAGGAACGTTGAGTTTTAATTTTTTTGAAACCATAACTTACACAAGAATCGAAATGAGAAATTCATTGGCATTAACCCTGCTTCTAAGTTTGCTTTTAGGAACTTCTCAAGCGCAGGAGAAGATTGCCTCTAAAGGTGAGATCCCAATCTTAGCTTGGTATAGTATTCCTGAAAGTCAGATTACCTTGGAACGCTTTCAAGAATTAAAAGATGCAGGAATAACCTATTCATTCAGTGGTTATTCAAGTGCCGATGTTGTTCAAAAGGCTTTAGATATTGCTGCAAAAGTTGGCGTTAAAGTTGTTGTGTCTTGCCCTGAACTAAGAACTGATCCGGAAAAAACAGCCAAAAGATTTGTTAACCACCCAGCTACTGCAGGATATCACCTTCAAGATGAGCCTCCATTGGACCAACTAAAAGGGCTTGGTGAATGGGCACGAAAAATTCAGACCATTGACAAGAAGCATTTCTGCTATGTTAATCTTTTCCCTAATCATGCCGATTCGACTCAGCTTGGGACTAAACTTTACATCGATTATATTAAAGAGTATACCAAACAGATTCCATTGCAATTTATCTCTTTCGACTATTACCCAATATTAAAAGAGCGCATCTCAAAAACTTGGTACCAAAATCTGGAGCAAATAGCCGAAGAGGGAAAGGCGAGCAAGTTACCATTCTGGGCTTTTGCACTAACCACAAATTACGATGAAGATCATCTAACGCCTCAGAGTTTAGCCGCAATGCGACTTCAGGTCTATAGCGATTTGGCTTACGGTGCTCAAGGTATTCAGTATTTCACCTACTGGTCGGCCACTTCTACAAATGCGCCATCGGGTGAAGATCAGCGTGGCGCTCCTATTACCGCTACTGGGAAACGTAGTGTGGTATATGATCGGGTGAAGCTGATGAGTCAAGAGATTAAAGCATTGTCTGGTGTTTTCATGGGCGCTAAAGTGCTCTCTGTTCGGCATTCAAGTAAAGGGATGATTCCGCTTGGAACAATTCGTTTAACGGCCTTGCCAAAAGCAATTCGTGTTTTAGAGAGTAATGGAGAACCAATACTAGTTTCTGTTTTAGAAAATGGGTCAAATAGCTACGCTGTTATTGTGAATAAAAACCACCTTGCCTCAATTAATCTGACTGTAGCTGGCGATGAAACGCTGAAAAAAGTTCTGAAAGATGGTACAGTGGTGTCTGCCAGCTCATACGAAAATGCATTAGAGTTAGATGCCGGTGATGCCGCAATCTATATGTTCCCAACAGAAAAAAAGTAAGTCATGAAAAGGATATTTTCGGTACTTTCTTTAGTCCTGCTTTTAGGTGTGACGCTTCAAGGTCAGCAACGGTTGACATCGAAGGGTGTCATGCCAATCAATGCCTATGCGTTTATTCCAATGGACCAGTTTAATCTGGTTCGATTAATGGAGCTAAAAGAGAGTGGGATAAATTTGGTTATCGATAATTTCCCTTCAATTGAATCAATGCAGAAAGGACTCGATATTGCGGCTCAGGCAGGTGTTAAACTATTGATCTCCTGCCCTGAACTGCGCAGTGATCCTGAAAATACGGCCCGGCTATTTATGCATCACAAAGCTATGGGTGGTTACTATATCTACGATGAGCCACAAATAAACCTATTCCCTGAACTTAAAAAATGGTGCCAGCGAATTCAAACGGTAGATAAAAATAGTTTACTCTATGTAAATATCTGGCCAATTTTTGCAGGACCTGATAATATTGGAACAAAGGGATACCGCGAATATGTCAGAACGTTAATTCATGAACTGCCTGTTCAGGTTCTCTCTTTCGATTTCTATCCGGTATTGGAGACCAGGTTATCAAGGAGCTGGTTCGAAAATCTGGAACTAATCACTGCAGAAGCACAAAAAGCAGGTTTGCCATTTTGGGCTTTTGCGTTGACTTCGAATTATGATCAGGATCATATCATGCCACAGACAGTGGCCGCACTGCGACTTCAGGCGTTCAGCAATCTTGCCTATGGCGCTCAGGGAATCTGTTATTACGAATACTGGGATAGGACTAAGGAAACTCCTTCTCAGGAAGACGACAGAGGCGGACCATTGAATTCCTCAGGAAAAAGAACCGTGGTCTTCGATCGGATCAGGAAAGTGAGTGCCGAAATTCAGGCTTTATCGCCCGTCTTCCTCGGCGCTAAAGTGATAAGTATTCGTCATACCGGCAAAGGAATGATTCCTGCCGGAACTATACGACTTACCACTCTGCCAAAGGCAATACAAGTTTTGGAAACCAATTGTGCTCCTGCATTAGTCTCGGTGCTTGAAAACGGACCCAATACTTATGTCGTAATTGTAAACAAAGATTTCCTGAATTCAATTAATCTAATCGTATCGGGCGATAAAACATTGAAAAGGATATTGAAAGATGGATCAATTGTTCCTGCAGACTCCTATGAAAATTCTATGGAATTAGATCCTGGAGATATCTCTGTTTTTAGCTATCCAACAGCACCAGATAAAACTAAATTATAAAAACCGAAAAACGAACATTAATTATGATTAAGAATTTTAAATCATTAACGCACATCATGAAGCTTTTCGTTTTTGGTGCGCTGGTGTCTCTCTCTTTTAGCGTTAGTGCTAATCCAACAGAATTTGTAAATCCATTCTTAGGAACCGATTATCATGGTCATACCTTTCCTGGCGCAGCACTTCCAGGTGGAATGGTTCAACTAAGCCCCGATACCGATGTTCAGGGCTGGGATTGGTGCTCAGGTTACCATTATAGCGATAATTCAGTGATGGGATTTAGTCATCTGCATCGCAGTGGAATGGGAGCTGGCGACTGGGGCGATATTTTGTTTATGCCTACGATAGGTGGAATAAAAACTGTCCCTGGAGCAAAAGATAAACCAGGTGAAGGGTATCGTTCACGATTTTCTCATGACGAAGAGAAAGCCTCTCCAGGTTATTATGCGGTGAAGCTTAAAGACTACGGCATTCAAGTTGAATTAACGGTTTCTGAACGAGCTGGCTACCATAAATACACCTTTCCTAAATCAGATGCTTCTCATATCTTGATTGACTTAAGCCATGGTATCCAAGATCGATGTTCAGGTGCTGACGTTAAGATTGTGAGTAACTCAGAGATCGAAGGTCATCGGCTTTCAAACGGTTTTGTTGATGATCAGAATGTTTATTTCTATGCTAAGTTTTCAAAACCTTTTAAAAGTTTTGGTACTTGGGACAATGGCAAAGTTAATCTTGGATCTAAAGAAGAATCTGGAAAATCTATTGGAGCCTTTGCCAATTTCGTGACTTCAGAAGGCGAAATAGTAGAAGTAAAAGTTGGGATATCCTACACAAATATTGCTCAAGCCCGTTTGAACCTTGAAAAGGAAATCTCGAACAGGGATTTTGCGGGGACTAAAGCTGATGCAGCTTCCAGATGGAATGTTGCTTTGAGTAAGATTGAGGTGCAACTTGAAAAAGGTGCTGATCCGACTTATGTAAAGAATAAAATGATCACGTTTTATTCTGCAGTTTACCATTCTTTGCTTTTCCCAGCGACCTTCGGTGATGCTGATGGTAAATATATGGGACTTGATAATCAGGTTCACACGGCTAACGGTTTTACTTACCGCAGCGACTTCTCTCTGTGGGATACCTTTAGGGCTGAGATGCCATTACTGACCTTGATTCATCCAAAACGAAGCAATGATGTGGTCAATACTATGATCGCGCAATACGAGCAAGGTGGCTGGCTTCCAACTCCTCAGGAATTTGGCAATAGTTATACCAATGATATGATTGGTGATCATCCCGTAGTTGCTATTTTGGATGCATACCACAAAGGCATCAAAAAGTTTGATCTTCAAAAGGCTTACGCTGCCGTTCGAAAAAATGCGATGGAGACTCCCCCTGCTGGTCATCGGTCTGAAGGAAGAACAGGTTTGCAATTCTACCTTAAATTGGGATACCTCCCTTATGACAAAATCAAAGAATCTGTTTCTCAAACATTGGAATATGCTTTCAATGACTGGTGTGTTGCTCAGTTGGCAAAAGAGGCAGGTCAGATGGCCGACTACGAAATGTTTATGAAAAGAGCAAATAACTACAAAAACATTTTTGATGTCCAATCGGGTTTTGCTCGCCCTAAAAACTCAGAAGGCAAATGGCTTGAACCATTCGATCCTAAGTTTGTAGGTCATGGCAAAGATCGTCATTATACCGAAGCCAATGCCTGGCAATATACCCTTTTCGTGCCTCACGATGTTAAAGGATTGATTGCTCTTGAAGGTGGACAGCACAATTTTATTGCTAAGCTTGATACCCTTTTCACAACGAGCTCTGACGTGAAAAGTACTGTTGCTGATATCACGGGATTAATCGGTCAGTATGCACACGGAAACGAGCCTGGTCATCATACCGTTTACTTGTACAGTTATGCAGGTGCTCCTTGGAAAACTCAAGAAATGGTTCGCACAATAACGGATAGTCTTTATATTGAAGGGCCAGCTGGTCTTTGTGGAAACGAAGATATGGGTCAGATGTCAGCTTGGTATGTCTTAAGCACAATGGGCATCTATCAGGTTGCCCCAGGTCAGAATGTTTATGCCATTGGAAGTCCAATCTTTAGCAAGGTGACCATTCATCTTGATAAGTCTTTTGGGAATACTGGTGACTTTGTACTGGAAGCGAAGAATAATTCTAAGCAGAATAAATACATTCAGTCAGCTACATTAAATGGGAAAATACTAAATAAGCCCTGGTTCGACCATGCAGAGATCAAAAATGGAGGAAGACTGATTTTCGTTATGGGACCGAATCCAAATAAAAATTGGGGTAGTGATCAAAAATCAGCTCCACCCTCAATGACGAATTAAGTATTAAAATTGGGGTTCTAACTATTCTGAATAATTTTAAAACTACCGGTTTGCCGGTTAATACTAATTAAAGAATGAGAAATATTTTATTGCTGTGCTTTATTATACTGATCTGTCAAGGCAGTATTAGTGCACAGGAAAGAATAACATCGGATACACCACTTCCAATCATGGCTTGGGCTGGTATCCCGGATACTGAATCAAATAGTGATAGATTTAATGAATTAAAGGAGATGGGAATTAATGTAAACCTCTCCAACTATCCCAATGCAGCTGCCATGCAACAGGCTCTTGACCTGGCTCAGCAAGCAGGAATCAAGATGGTTGCCTCCTGTCCGGAGTTGAAAACAGACCTTGAAAACACGGTAAAGCGGTTTATGAATCATCCTGCTCTTATCGGCTATTTTCTTCGGGATGAGCCTGTGCGCAAGGATTTTGCAGATCTTGGTGATTGGGCTAAAAAGATAACAGCCATCGACAGCAAGCATTTTTGCTTCGTAAATCTGATTTCAAGTATCAACACCACCAAAACGGATGCGCTGGGAACACCTTCCTATGCCGAATATGTAAGCACTTTTGCTAAAGAAGTACCTACTAAGCTTCTTTCGTTTGATTTCTACCCAATCCTTACGCAGGGAATACATGAGAGCTGGTACGATGGGTTAACGATATTCTCGGCAGAGGCCAAAAAACTCAACACTCCATTTTGGGCTTTTGCACTTGCCAGCTCTTATAATGAGCTGCATCCGATCCCTGATATTCCGGCACTTCGGCTTCAGCTTTACAGCAATCTGGCATATGGCGCGCAAGGATTGGAATTTTGGGCCTACTGGATGTCGCAAGGACTTCGCTGCGCACCAATCGGATTAGATGGCAGACGGACCATCGTTTACGATCGTATAAAAATGGTAAATAATGAAATTCAGCGACTTGCCGGTGTTTTTGTTGGATCAAAAGTTGTATCGGTAAGGCATACCGGGGTTGTGATACCCAAGGGGACATCGCAATTAACCAGTTTGCCATGGGCGATTAAGGTTTTTGAAACAGAAGGTTCAGGAGCTTTGGTGTCAATATTAGAGAAAGGTGACAACTCTTTTTTTGTAGTCGTAAACCGCGATTTACAAAAAAGTATGCCAATCACCATCTTAGGAGAGCCTGCGTTGAAAAGAGTGCTTAAGGACGGCACAGTTGTTAAGGCGGATGTTTATGCCAGAACTACTGAAATTGAACCGGGCGACGTAGCTATTTACATGTTCCCAACTAAAAAATAAGCCGGCAATGAGAACAATCATATTACTTTGCTTTTTTGTCATTGCAGGATCAGGACAAACAAGTGCTCAGGAAAAACTAAAATCCAACGGAATCATTCCTGTGATGTCGTGGGGAGGCATTGCTCAGTCTGAAGTGTCTGCAGACAACTACAAAAAGTTGAAGGACGTTGGAGTAAGCATCGATATCGCTTTTTTTAGCAGTGCAGATGCAATTGCTGCCGCATTGGATGCTGCCGGAAAGGCAGGCGTTAAACTGATGATCTCTTGTCCGGAACTAAAGAGCGATCCGGAGAAAACCGCCGGCCGTTTTAAAAACCATCCTGCTCTTGAAGGTTACTATCTTTCTGATGAGCCGGCTCAGCCACAGTTTCAGGAACTGGCAGATTGGGCAAAGCGGTTAAAGGCGGCAGATGGAAAACATTATGAATTTGTCAATCTTTATCCGAATATCAATTCGAATAAAGAAAAATTTGGTACTAAAGACTATTCGGAATATATTTCAACCTTTGACAAGCTTTTTCCGGCACCTTATCTGTCTTTTGATTTCTACCCTGTTGTTGATGGAGGAGTCCACCCAAGGTGGTATGAAAATATGGAGTTTTTCGTCAATAAATATAAAATTGAAAAACGCCCTTTCTGGGCTTTTGTGCTCACTACTTCATATCTTGCCTATTCTGGTGATGCTGCTCAGCCATCTTTAAACGATTTCTATCAGCTTTATAATGCCTATAAACCTGAAAAGACATTTGTTCACGACATTCCAACACTAGGTGAGCTCAGGTTGCAAACCTATGTCAATCTGGCTTATGGCGCTCAGGGAATCGAATACTGGAGCTTCAGAGGATTTGGTTCCCCACTCGATGCACAGGGTAAACGGACAATCGTGTTTGACCGGTTACAGACAGTAAGCAAGGAAATGCAGCACCTGTCAGGTGTATTTTTAGGTGCAAAAGTTCTTTCCGTTTCACAAACCGGATTAAACATTCCCAACGAAACAACCCGTTTGTCAAAGCTGCCTGCTCCGGTTCAGTTGCTCGAAACAGTTGGAGAAGGGGCGGTAGTTTCTGTTCTTGAAAATGGGAATAATACGTTTTTAGTAATAGTCAACAGAGATTTTAAGCATACCATGAAACTGATCATCGCGACTGATACTACGGTGAAAAAAGTACTCAAAGACGGGACGCTGATTCCTGCCAGTGATTATGCGAATGCGACAGAAGTAGAACCCGGAGATGTGGCAATATATTGTTATCCGACCCAGGTGAAAAGTGAATAGTGAAAAGTGAATAGTGAAAAGTGAATAGTGAATAGTGAATAGTGAATAGTGAAAAGAGATAATTCACTTTCCCAAAACTGTCTGAAATTTTTCCAAGAGGGAGTGTTTCGGACAGTTTTTGTTTCCGGACTTCTATAGGATTTTGGCCTATAAATCCGTTTTAAGTCGTTCGATCCGTCTCATCAGTGTTCTGATAAAATAGGAAATAGGAAAAAGGGAATACTGCCAAATGAACTATTGAACTTTGAACTTTTGAACGCGAAGAATCTGAATATAGAATGTTAATTATTAAACCTCGAACCCGGAAATCCTAAAACAATAATAGACTTGTAAAAACTCAACCAAAATCAATCATGAAAAAAAATATTTTCCTTTTATACATTCTTGCGACTGTCACACTATCTGCGATAGCTGTCAAACCTCCCATTTATATAGCTTTTCAATGGCATA
>JBAXOA010000107.1:0-15437 GCA_037133495.1 Mariniphaga sp.
GTTGGTGGTCGAATAGCCGACTTGCTCAATGCCGCCAATGCCAATGCGGAGGTTTCAATGAATATTTCGTTGGGTGGCAAAAATCCCTTTCAACGCGGACAGGACGTTTCGGAATATGCCATCAGTAATAACGTTCAGCCAAGTAATGTAGGCTTTCAGGCGTTGCCCTCTTGGTGGGGTAATTCTGGGTATCTCTCTGATTTGCGCACTTCTACCATCGACAGTTTAATGTCGCAGACGTACGCCAACCTGTTGCAAAAATCCTACGCTTCAAGTACCAAAACTACCATGGCGGCCATGGAGTTTTTTAGGGCAGCACTTAATAAAGTACCTACGATAAACACCGCTTTTCCTGCCAACAAATTAGCGACGGACTTATTGGCTATTGCAAAAATCATCAGCGTACGAAATCAATTGGGAGCGAAGCGTCAAATCTTTTTTGTCAATTATGGGGGATGGGACATGCACGATGGCCTGTTGACGGGTATATGAAGAGATCGGACTAGAAAACTTTTCAGCGAAGCCACTTGGGAACTATAGGTGGAACTCCGAAATTGAGTCTGAGCTAGTTTATTATTTTGTCTCCTGGGATTACCAAAAAATCAGGCTGCACAGCGAAGAGGTTCAGGAAGGTAAATTCTGGAGTCCGTCGCAAATTGAAAAGCAGCTGGGACAGGGCATCTTTACGCCAAACTTTGAATATGAATATCAATTGTTGAAAAAAAGTCACAGTCGATAAATTAAGGCTGAACAACCCAATGATCTAGCTGCCCTCAATCAAAAAAATTGCAGGGCGTTTATTGAGGTCGGGAACTCCCTTTTTCCATTGCACAACTAATTGGGTTTTTATGTATTCTGTTTCCAGTGTGAGGTCACAGGCAACGCAGAGCCGGGTTTGATCATTTAGCGTATTGATTAAATCATTGAGCAATGGCATGTTGCGATAAGGCGCTTCAATAAATATCTGCGTTTGTTTTTCATTTCCCGATCGTCTCTCAATTTCCTTGATCGCCTTGACCCTTTCGGCAGGCTTTACAGGAATATAACCAATAAAAGCAAAATTCTGCCCATTCATTCCGGAGGCCATCAATGCGAGCAAAATAGAAGAAGGTCCCACCAGTGGGATCACCTGTATTTGTTTGATGTGGGCATATTTAACAACAGCAGCCCCCGGATCGGCAACTCCCGGACACCCGGCTTCAGAGATAATTCCAACGTCAAATCCTTCGAAGATTGGGTTCAGGTACTCTTCAATGATACGACTGTCTGTGTGCTGATTTAATTCAAAAAACTGAAGTCCGTCGATGTCGGCCTGCGGGTCTAATTTTCGTAAATATCGTCGGGCAGTTCTGATATTTTCAACAATGAAATAGTTGATTTTCTTTACGATAGCTGACACATCGGACGGAATTACATGAGTTGTGCCTGATTCGCCAAGCGTAGTAGGTATAAGGTAAAGATTGGCCATTATTAAAATTTTGACAAAGGTAAGGTTATAAAATGAAGGAATGAAAAGATGATTGAAAAAATGAAGAGATTACCAGCGTTTCAAAATCTGTTTTTAAGCATTTATTTCTTGCCAGTATTCAATTTTTAAAGTATGTTTGGTAAATATCCAATTGAAGATAATGAGAGTAACCATATTGGGAACCGGTACGTCACAAGGTGTCCCTGTTATTGCTTGTAAATGTGATGTTTGCCGCTCAGCTGACACCAAAGACAAACGGCTCCGGAGCGCCATAATGATTGAAGAGGGATCAGTGAGAATTGTTGTCGATGTTGGGCCTGATTTCAGACAGCAGATGTTGCGTCATGAAGTCGATAATCTGGATGCTATTTTATTAACACACGAACATGCCGATCATATTTTTGGTCTGGATGATATTCGCAGCTTTAATTGGGTACGAAAATCTGCTATGGATGTTTATTGTGAGCCCCGGGTGCAGGAAAATCTACGATCAATTTTTAATTATGTTTTTGCTGTCAATAAATATCCCGGTACGCCACGAATGGATTTAATCGATATCGAAAATGTGCAGTTTAAAATCGGATCTCTGGATATCATTCCCATTCGGGTTTATCACCATAAACTGCCGGTTTATGGCTTTAGGTTTGGTCGGTTTGCTTATCTGACAGATTTTAATACTATTGAAGATAAGGAACTTGAGAAGTTAGAAGGAACCGATACATTGGTTATTTGCGCATTACGGAAAAATCCTCATATTGCCCATCTTGATCTTAAAGGTGCTTTGGATTTGATAGAAAAAATCGCTCCAAGAAAGGCTTACCTCACACACATGAGTCATGAAATAGGAAAGCATGCTGATTTAATTGCCGAACTGCCGGTCAATATTGAACCCGCGTACGATGGACTTATACTGGAATTATAATGATAAATTAAAAGTAATCTGATTGCTTTTTATTTGCCGTATACAATATTTTGAGTGTCAATTGCGATCATCAGTTCTTCATTAGTAGGCACGACCATCACTTTTACTTTTGCACCCTCTTTACTTATAATTCGCTCTTCTCCTCTTAACCCCTGATTAATTTGCGAATCGATTTCAATACCTAAAAATTCAAGGCCTTCGCAAATTCCGGTCCGCGTTAAATCAGAATTCTCACCGATACCGCCTGTAAAAATCAGCACATCCAAGCCGCCCATCGCAGCAGCATATGCTCCGATGTATTTTTTTATCCTGTAATCAAACATCTTAATAGCCAGAAGGCAACGTTCATCCCCCTTTTCAGTTGCAGCTGCCCTGATTTCACGTGAATCCGATGAAATACCTGTGATTCCCAATAAACCACTGTGCTTATTGAAAAGTATTGATGCCGATTTGGTGCCGATTTTTTCTTTATCCATGATATAGGTTACCGCACCCATATCAATGTCACCTGCACGGGTGCCCATTATTAATCCTTCAACTGGTGTAAAACCCATTGATGTATCAATAGATTCGCCATATTTTATTGCGCATGCTGATGCTCCGTTACCCAGATGACAGGTGATCACTTTGACGGTTTTCGGGTTGACACCTAGAATTTCACAAGCTCTGCTGGATACATATCTGTGGCCCGTTCCATGAAAACCATACCTTCGAATTCCGTATTTTTTGTAGAGAGCATAAGGAATGGCATACATAAAAGCGTGTTTTGGCATCGTATGATGAAATGCCGTATCAAAAACTGCTACCTGAGGAACTTCAGGAACCAGTGATTTAAGAGCATCTATCCCTTTAAGGTTTGGTGGATTGTGAAGCGGAGCGAGCTCATTAAACTTCTCAAGCGCCAAAATTACCTCATCAGTGATTAATACACTGTCGCTGAACTCTTCACCACCATGTACAACACGATGGCCAACAGCACTAATTTCGCTGAGTGATTCAATACATCCATGTTTATGACTCGTCAATACTCCTAAAATATATTCAATGCCAATTTTATGATCCAAAATTTCCCCTTCAAATAACACTTTCTGTCCGGATTCTTTTTCGTGTTTAAGAAATGATCCTTTCATTCCAATCTTCTCAACAATTCCTTTGGCAAGGATGCGGCTATCTTGCAGAGAATAAAACTGATATTTTATAGATGAACTTCCGCAGTTGATTACTAATATTTTCATGAATAATTATTTGACGTGTTATGCTAATGATTTTGAAATGTAAATAATTGTTGAGATTTTTGCGATTACCTTTCCGTCGATAACGGACCAGCTCCAATGATTTTCCCATTTTGATCATAGGTATAAAAGCCGCAGCAGGTGTGAACCCCAAATCGCTTCGCTCTGTTCAATTTTTTAATCACAGGTGATGCCATGTATCTCGGATCGCCAAATTCGGAATAGAGATTCTCCATCCACCGATTGATTTTATCGATACCTAAAATATCAGCTAATTCAAACGGTCCAAAGCGCATTCCAAATCCGACTTTCCAAACTGAGTCGATATCAACCATTGCTCCAACTCCCTCGAGAAGAACTTCACAAGCCTCGTTCAAGAGCGCGGTATAAAGTCGGATAGAGATTAGTCCTGCTGATTCTTCAACGGGAATTGCCTGTCGGTTGACCATTTTAACAAATTTCAGCACTTTTTGGTACACTTCATCTGAAGTATAAAGTCCTTTTACAACCTCACATATCCTGGCTTCTGGTGACTGAACAAAGAAATGAAGACTAACGCAGCGTTCACGATGTTTGAGTTCTGACGAAAGTTCTGTAATAATAATCGTTGTTGAGTTTGTTGCAATAATGCATTCAGGAGTGACCACTTCTTCAACTTTTCTGAATACTTCTTTACGTTCTGTAATTTTTCGCTCACTCGACTCAGCCCGAATCGCTTCAATGACAAAGTCGCAGTCTTTGAGGTCTTTATAATCGACACTTCCTTTTATTCTTGAAAGAATCAACTTTTTCTCTCCTTCAGTCATACCCCAATTTTCGATCCGCCTTTCCAATACAATACTTAGCCTTTCATATGCATTTTGAATCCGGGCTTCAGTAAGTTCAATAAATACAACCTCCATGCCATTTGCACTGGCTATCCTTGCAATATTCTGACCGTCCTTCCCGCATCCTATAACCCCGATTTTAGAGAACAGTGTTCTCTGTTGTTGTTTTTTGCTTAATCCAAAATCCTCAATAGGTTCAATCATCATCTCTTCCATATCTGATAATTCTTATGTTCTAAATTATTTTTTCTTTTAGTCCTTCCATTTCTCACCCTGCCTGAGTGGCTGTGATTGCTACCATATTAACGATATCACTTACCGAACAACCTCTGGAGAGATCGTTGATCGGAGCGGCCATACCTTGAAGTATAGGGCCGATAGCTTCAGCGCCGGCGAGTCGCTGCACTAATTTATAACCAATGTTTGCAGCTTCCAGACCAGGGAAAATCAGGATATTGGCCTTTCCAGCAACCAGACTTCCCGGTGATTTTAATTGTCCTACAGATTCAACCAAAGCTGCGTCGAGTTGCATTTCTCCGTCAATCATTAATTCCGGAGCCATTTCTTTGGCAATCTGCGTTGCATTGGCTACTTTGGTTACCAATGGATGTTTTGCACTTCCTTTTGTTGAAAATGAGAGCATTGCAATTCGTGGTTCCATATTTGCAATCGCTTTAGCTGTCTTCGCCGTTGTAACGGCAATTTCGGCTAATTGCCTTTCATCAGGATCTGGCATCACTGCACAATCCGAAAATACCAGCATTCCATTATCGCCAATGGTTTTGTCTTTAAATAACATAAAGAATGCACCTGAGACAACACTTACTCCGGGCAAGGTTTTAACATATTGTAAGGCAGGTCGCAAAACATCGCCTGTTGCATTAATAGCCCCGGCAATTTCTCCGTCAGCATCACCGGCTTTAATCATCATCGGACCAAATACTAACGGATCATCTAACGATTCGAGTGCCTCCTGAATAGTCAATCCTTTACTTTTTCGGATCTCAACCATCATTTCTGCATATAGCTGCCTTTTGATATTTGTTGACGGATCAATAATTTCAGCGCCTGAAATATTTATTTTCTCTTTTTGGGTGATTTCATTAATCTTGAGTGGATTTCCCAGTAAAATAATCCTGGCTAGTTTTTCATTCAGTATAATCTCTGCTGCTTTAAGGGTGCGTATTTCAGTTCCTTCGGCTAAAACGATCCGGTTTTGCAGCTGACGTGCGCGTCCTTTTATCTGGTCAAGAAATTCCATTATTGCGGGTTTTTAAAACTTTTGAACTTGAATATCGAAAAGTACGCGAAATTACAGATTTTTGAAAGAGTAGATCTACATATTTTTAATTATTCCTTTTAGTTCAAGAAAATAATCAAAATTTAACCTGGGAAGGGGCATAAATCATTACATTTTTGTGATATTTGCCATCTAAAAATAATCCAACCCAAAATCAGATTTATATGTATAAAATTCAGACGCTTAACAAGATCGATCAGGAAGGACTTCAGGTCTTTCCCACAACCAACTACGAAATTGCAAGCGAGATCGCTGAACCGGATGCCATTGTTCTGCGAAGTTTTAGTATGCACGACATGGAAATTCCCGATTCGGTAAAAGCGATTGCCAGAGCAGGAGCAGGAGTTAATAATATCCCGATTGCAAAATGCACGGAAAAAGGGATTGTTGTATTTAATACTCCGGGAGCAAATGCAAATGGAGTTAAAGAATTGGTCATTGCCGGCTTGCTATTGGCTTCTCGTGATTTGATAGGCGGTGTGCAATGGGCTAAGACTTTAGTTAATGAGGGCGACAAAGTTCCTGCGCTTGTTGAAAAAGGAAAAGCTAATTTTGGAGGAAGTGAGATAAAAGGAAAGACTCTTGCGGTTGTAGGTCTCGGAGCTATTGGCGTACTGGTTGCAAATGCAGCACAATCTCTAGGGATGAATGTTGTTGGTTATGATCCTTACATATCGGTAGACCATGCATGGAATTTACATCACGATGTTACCCGTGCCTTTAGTATAGAATCAATGTTGGCAAAGGCCGATTTTATTACGCTACAAATCCCGTTGATGACTGAAACTAAGGGGTTTATTAATTCGGATAAGCTTAAACTAATGAAGGATGGGGTGAAAATTCTTAATTTTGCCCGGGGAGAGCTCGTTGTTGACAGCGATATTTCCGCTGCGATTGAGACAGGAAAAGTAGGAGCTTATTTCACGGATTTCCCTAATGCGGAACTTCTTAAAATGGATAACGTCGTTGCAATACCGCACCTCGGAGCCTCTACCAACGAATCAGAAGTAAATTGTGCAATTATGGCTGCTCAGCAAGTACGTAATTTCTTTGAAAATGGAAATATACGTAATTCTGTTAATTTCCCTTCAGCCGAAATGGAGCGAAATTGTGGAGCCCGTCTCTTGGTTACGAACAAAAATATTCCCAATATCATCAGTCAGATTACTGCCATTCTTGCCCAGGCCGGCATTAATATCGATAATATGCTCAATAAAAATAAGGGCGAAATTGCCTACAATATTATTGATACCGGTCATGAAAGTTTATCTGAAGAAATCATAAGCAGAGTGAAGGCAATTGAAGGTGTTTTCATGGTAAGAGCACTTGGAGCAAAAAAGAGGTGATTTGAATTATTGACTTTAATAAAATATAAAATTTACATCATTAATATCATTTAAATGAGCAATTCAGTAACTAACAGAGCGGCTGATAATATCCGCATTCTCTCAGCTGCAATGGTTGAAAAAGCGAATTCAGGTCATCCCGGTGGTGCGATGGGAGGAGCCGATTTTGTGAATATTCTGTTTACCGAGTTTTTAAAATACGATCCTAGCGAGATGAACTGGCCTTTCCGTGACCGGTTTTTTCTTGATCCGGGGCATATGTCACCGATGCTTTATTCTGTTCTGGCACTTGCCGGAAACTATTCTCTCGATGATTTAAAAAGTTTTCGCCAGTGGGGATCCGCGACACCAGGTCATCCTGAAGTAGATCCGGAGCGTGGCGTGGAAAACACTTCAGGTCCACTGGGACAAGGTCATACAATGGCCGTTGGAGCTGCAATTGCTGAAAGGTTTCTTGTGGCACGCTTTGGCGAATGGATGGCACACAAAACTTATACCTTTATTTCTGATGGAGGCGTTCAGGAAGAAATTTCTCAGGGTGCCGGTCGCTTGGCCGGTTATCTGGGATTGAACAACCTGATCATGTTTTATGACTCTAACGATATTCAGCTTTCTACCGAGACCAATGCAGTTACTTCTGAAAATACTGAAATGAAGTATCAGGCCTGGGGCTGGAATGTTTTGACCATTGCAGGTAACGATGCTGATGCCATTCGGGGTGCCATCCGTACAGCGCTGGATGAAAAGCACAAACCGACTATTATTATCGGCAAAACCGTAATGGGTAAGGGGGCTGTTAAAGAGGATGGTTCCAGTTTCGAACGTCAGTGTTCTACTCATGGTCAACCTTTAACGCATGCAGGAGCTTCATTTAAGAATACTGTTGCCAACCTTGGCGGAGATCCTGAAAATGCATTTGTGATTTTCCCCGATGTCGCGGAGCTCTATTCGAAGCGCAAGGAGATCTTAAAAGCCTGGGCGAACACTAAAAATGACGAAGAGGATGCATGGGCAGCTGCAAATCCGGCACTTGCTGCTAAACTGGATAAATTTCTATCAGGCGACTCACCCGAATTTGACTATTCTAAAATAGTTCAGAAAGCCGGAGCTGCAACACGGAATGCTTCTGCAACAGTATTAGCTGCTTTTGCAAAAGAAGTTGAAAACATGATCGTTTCATCGGCCGACCTTTCAAATTCTGATAAAACAGACGGATTCCTGAATAATTCAAAAGCATTCAAAAACGGTGATTTTTCCGGTGCTTTTCTGCAAGCCGGAGTTTGCGAACTTACCATGGCTTCAATAATGAACGGGATTGCTCTGCATGGTGGAATTATTGCAGCATGCGGAACCTTTTTTGTATTCTCCGATTATATGAAACCAGCTTTGCGAATGGCTGCCTTGATGGAATTACCAGTAAAATATATCTGGACACACGACGCTTTCCGGGTTGGCGAAGACGGACCCACTCATCAGCCTGTTGAACATGAAGCTCAGCTCCGCCTAATGGAAAATCTTAAAAACCATCACGGCGAAAACTCCACTTTAGTACTTCGTCCTGCTGATGCTCAGGAGACTACAGTGGCATGGCAGCTTGCTATGGAAAATACCAGTACACCTACAGCATTGATTCTTTCGAGACAGAATATTAAAGATCTTCCGGCTAAAACCAATCGTTACGAAGAGGCCAAACAAGCAGCCAAAGGTGCTTATACTGTCGAGGAAGCTGAAAATCCATCGGTAATTCTTGTTGCATCAGGTTCTGAAGTTGCTTCGCTGGTTGAAGGAGCTGCCTTGCTGCGCGAGCGCGATGGATTGAGGGTGCGAATTGTTTCTGCTCCTTCTGAAGGGTTATTCCGCGAACAGGATAAAGCTTATCAGGAAAGTGTGCTGCCTCATAATGTACTTAAATTTGGACTTACCGCCGGACTTCCGGTCACTTTGCGTGGCCTTGTTGGTGATTCAGGTGCAATTTGGGGACTTAGTTCTTTCGGCTTTTCTGCCCCTTATGATGTACTTGACCAACAGCTTGGATTTACTGCTGAAAATATCTATCGTCAGGTTAAAGCGCTTCTGGCTTAAAAAAATATAGTTAAAAAAATAAACCCTCAAGGTTTCCAAAACCTTGAGGGTCTGTTCATTTATAACCCCGCCATATTTCCAAAACCTTGAGGGTTTCTTCATATAATAATATTCTAATTCAGAAACAGTTCATCGACGAATATCCAGGCCGGCTTACCTTTGGCAGAGTGCCATACAGGTAATTTTTTAAGATTGGTTGCCGTAAATTTATAATATTTATATGAAGTGCCATTCGGAAAATTACAGCTAAATGTGCGGAGGCCACGTTGGTCAGTCTTATTAGCTGAAGGGATTTTAACCGCCACAATATTTTTAAATATTTTGCTGTCATTGCTACCTTGAACAGATAAAGTAGTCATTGGGAAAATTTGAGCTCCCAAATCCAGAAAGGAATTAAAATATGCCGAATTCAAATGTCTTGATTGTTTAAACCCAATCACAAATTCCATATCGTTGTCTCTAAAAGCCAGCCATCGTCCATTCGAAGTATTATTTTCTCCTAGTTCATAGTCGATTAATGTTTTCGCCCCATGTCCCTTATATTTTGGATCAGGATTTTTCACGAAGTAGATCGTGTCAGGATGAATTTCTGACTTGTAAAATGTTCGTTGCACAATATCGCTGCTTTTCCATCCCGGTCTGTATGCTTTCACTTTTAATAACGTGTTATTTGTGAGCCGTATAGGATTAGAATATACAGGGCTGTTAACACTGTCAGGATCGGTTCCGTCTGAAGTATATCTGATTACAGTACCCTTAAGCAGATGTTTTAATTTTATATCGATATGATTTAGCAGGACAGAAGAGTCTTGTTCAATTGTTGGATTACTGATTTTCATTAACTCGTCCTCCAAATTGTCTCCCACAATTATACTTATGGCAGGATATTTGACAATTAATTTTTCAAGTTGCTTTTTATTTCCAGTCTTTGACCAAATATTTACAGAAGAAAATTTCGCCTGATCAAGAAACGTATTCAATCGGGTCTCATCAAATTCAATTCCACAGATTGAAACAGACTTTAATTTTGTTATTGATTTTAAACCTCCGAGAGAGGCCATATCCAGCCGGGTATAGTTTAGATTTATTTTTTCAAGATTGTTAAACTGGACTATAATATTCAGATCTTCTTTGGTTAATGGCATTCCCTGCATATTCAAGCGAACAATTTTACTTTTAATTTTAGTTAGTTTTTGCAAGTATTCCCGATTATAAAAAGTGCCCTGGAAGAAATTAACCGCTATTTCATCCGATCCGCTAAATAAGTAATTGACAGCACAATAATCCGAATTAAACTCCTTTAAATCGGGAAGATTCGTTTTTGGTGTGACTATTGGAAGCACAGAATTTTTATTTACTAACACAAACAAGCTGTCTTCCTTTGCCAGTTCACTGAGTTTATTTTTGAAATTGCTGCCGGATTTTATCCATTTACTTAAAATAGTAATTTCGTCAGGAGTGAGTTGCATTTTACCATCGGGTGGCATATGTTTCTCGTGTGACAAAGGCAGGTGAATTCTTTCAAATAACATTGGTTCTTCTTTCAAATTACCAATAAGAATATTTCCATCTTCGCCGCCTGCGGAAATATGTTCAGGGGTATCGAGCTGTAATTTCCCTTTGATTTTTTGACTTCCATGACAACTTATACATTTTTGAGCTAAAATTGGTGATATACCAAGATTAAAAACAGTTTCGGAATCATCAGCCGGACTATTTTTTTGAAGAATGGGTGCTGCAGATTCCGGAAATTCCAGAACGTTGACGCCATGCGTAAGCTGGGCCCCTTTATGAGTTGCAGTAATAAGAACCAGCAAGAATAAAAGCGATATGTATTTTTTATGCCGGATTTTAAAATTTAAGACATAAAGCAAGGACCAGCTAAAAAAGGCAATAGCAATGCCTCCCCATTTATGCCAATTGATAAGCTCATTGTCGTAGGCATTTTGTTTGGCCAGTAATAGTCCGCATATTGCCACGAGGCCTGACAATATTGCGTTGGCAGCCAAAAGTAATTTTTCAGTATCGAAGGGTATTCTTTTATTCTGAAAGAAAATAAAATAAACAATGATTAGAATCCCAAAGACGATAGGGAAGTGAAGAACAAGCGGATGAAACTTTCCCATCCATTGTAAGAATAATCCAGGTTGAATTTCCTGATTATAAATCGCCAGAATGATTAAAAATGGGTTTAAGAACCATAAACACAACTCGAGTAGTTGATATATTTTTTTCTCACTCATTGTTAGCTAATTATATCTTTGACAACCGAGCCGGCAACATCTGTTAACCGATAGCGCCGCCCCTGGTGTTTGAATGTAAATTTTTCATGATCAATGCCCATCAGATGCATTACAGTAGCATGGAAATCGTGAACATGAACCGGCAATTTGGTAATATTGTAACCAAAATCATCAGTTTCGCCAAATAAACCGGGCTTTACACCGCCGCCTGCCATAAATATAGTGAAGCACCTCGGATGATGGTCTCTGCCATAATTTTCTTTCGTTAATGCTCCCTGGCAATAGTTTGTTCTTCCGAATTCGCCGCCCCAAATAACAAGTGTTTCGTCAAGCAAACCACGCTGCTTCAAGTCCTTAATCAATGCGGCTGTTGACTGATCTACATCTTTGCATTGGCCCTCAATTTCCTTGGGTAAATTCCCGTGAGTATCCCAGCCCTGGTGATATAATTGGACAAAACGAACTCCATTTTCGGATAATTTTCGTGCCAGCAAGCAATTTGCAGCATAGGTGCCAGGCATTAAACACTCTGAACCATACATTTTTATGATAGATTCAGGCTCGTTTTGCAATGAAGTAATTTCAGGCACAGCCATTTGCATCCGATAGGCTAATTCGTATTGCTGAATCTTTGTGACGATCTCCGGATCACCAAAATTCTTATATGATGCCTGATTTAATGCTGAAATTTCATCGAGCATGGCTCTTTTATCTGTGCGGTTAATAAACTCAGGGTCAGTTAAATATTTAACCGGTTCTTCACCGCTGCTGAATTGAACACCTTGATGGATCGAATCCAGAAATCCATTGGCCCATAATTTTGAATAAACCCCTTGACCATTTCCTTTCCCTTTGCTTAATAACACACAAAATGCAGGCAGATTTTTATTTTCGCTACCCAAGCCGTAACTGATCCATGATCCCATGCTGGGTCTGTTTCCAACCTGAGCTCCTGTTTGAAAAAAGGTAAGTGCCGGATCATGATTGATTGCTTCGGTATACATGGAGCGAACAAAACATAAATCATCACTGATACCTGCCAGATGTGGAAGCGTTTCACTAAACCAGGCACCATGACTGCCATGTTGCGAAAAATTATATTTAGTCCCGGCCAACGGAAATTTTGCCTGATTGGCTGTCATACCCGTAAGCCTTTGTCCCATTCTAATACTTGCCGGCAATTCTTCACCTTGCATTTTTTGCAGCATTGGCTTGTAATCAAACAAATCTAACTGCGAAGGGGCACCATTTTGAAAAAGATAGATCACCCGTTTGGCCTTTGGTGCAAAATGCGGCAACACATTTGAAAAAAGTTCATCATCATTGGCGCCGTCAAACATCCCCGGCACAATCAGTGATCCTAAGGCCAAACCGCCGATACCGAGACTTAACTTCGATAAGAATTTGCGCCTGTTTTGGTTTAAGCCATGTTCTAAGAATTCTTTATTCATCAGTGGATATTAAGATTTTGTGATGGCTTCCTCTAAATTATACAATATCAAAATAGTTTTCATTAGTGCGCCTGCTTCAGCACCGTTATATTTCTCTTTAGGATGTTTGAATTCTCCAACCGCCAGGGTTAATTTCAATAAATCCGGATGCTCCTCAAAATATTCCTGCTGTTTTTTACAGTAATCAGTCAGTTTGTTGATTTCAAATTTTGATGGTTTTCGAATAAGAATTGTTTTAAATGCCTGGTCTATCTTGTCTTCCATACTTTTAGATCCAACTGAAATATTTTCAGCCAAAACCCTTGATGCTTCCAGCACCGTTGGATCATTAAGCATTGTTAAGGCCTGCAAGGGAGTATTGGTACTCGATCGTTTAGCTTCGCACTGGTCTCTGGTACTCGCATCAAAAACCATCATGCCTGGAGGCGGAGCTGTTAGTTTAATGAAAGTATATAAACCACGCCGGTATAACGATGAATCGTGATCTTGTTTGTAGGTTGCCAGAACACCTCTGCCTGAGGTAGTACTTTCCCATACTCCTTTGGGCTGGTATGGCTTGACGCTGGGCCCACCAATCTGTTTGCTCAGTAATCCACTGCTGCCTAAAACCCAATCCCGAATAATCTCTGCTTTGAATCTAAGCCTCGGAGATCTGGTATAATATACATTTTCCGGATCTTGCTCCAATTGTTTAGTGCTTACTTCGCTTGACTGACAATATGTACCGCTGGATAGAATTTTTTTAATCAAATATTTGATGTCCCAATTGTGATCCATAAAATCAACTGCAAGCCAGTCCAATAAATCCTGATGAGACGGTAATTCACCTTGGAGACCATAATCACTTGATGTTTTGACAATTCCCTTTCCAAATATATCCTGCCAAATAAAATTAACGAATACACGAGCCGTTAACGGATTTTTTTTGTTGATGGTCCATTGTGCCAGCCCGAGCCTGTTTCGTGGATAGGTAATTGTATCATAAGGCATTACGGACTCAAGGGCAGTAGGTTTTACTTCTACAGCTGTTGGTGAATCATACCGTCCTCTGCTTAAAATATAAGTGGGCTTGTGAACCGAGCTGTCTCCCATAACCGAAATTTGCAATGCAGTTGTATCCGTGGCATTGATGTAGGGCATTGAGTTTTTTATCTCCTTATTTGTAAGGAATAATTTTGGCTTTTTGGCCGGAGTTGACTGGCCCACATCTCCTTCGTATCCTTTTTCTTTACTGACATTAAAAAAGGCATATAACTGATAATAGTCTTTGTTGGAAAAAGGATCGTACTTATGATCATGACATTGCGCACATTCAATAGTGACTCCTAAAATGGCTTTACCGTACGTTCTGGTTTTATCAATATTATAGGAGACGCGGTATTCTTCGTCAATTACACCGCCCTCCTCGGTGTATTTATGATTTCGAAAAAATGCAGTAGCTAAAATATTTTCTTTAGTGGCATCGGGCAGTAAATCCCCCGCAATCTGATCGGTTAAAAATTTGTCGTACGGCATATTTTTATTGAAGGCATGAATCACCCAGTCTCTCCAGGGCCATTGCGAACGGATATTATCATCCTGAAAACCATAAGAGTCAGCATATCGAGCCAGATCCATCCATAGAACGGCCATTTTTTCTCCGAACGACGGCCTGAGCAAAAGTTGATCGACTAACTGATTGTACCAATTTGGATCAGCAGCGGTTGTCCATTCATTAAGTTCCTGATAGGTTGGAGGAAGACCGGATATATCTGCGAATGCCCGTTTTATGAGGGTTTCGCGTGAGGCTTCGTCATTTGGAGTGTATCCTTTACGCTCCATTTTATGCAGAATGAAATGATCAATTTCATTTTTCACCCAATTTTTATGATCGATTTCAGGTAAGGATACTTTTTGAGGTGCTACAAAAGCCCAGTGCTTTTCGTATTTCGCACCTGCTTTAACCCATTCTTTGAACATTTTAATCTCGTCGGGAGAAAGTTTTGGCAGATGACTCTCTGGTAAAGGCATCATTACTGCCGGATCGGTTGATTCAATACGTCTTATTAATTCACTTTTTTCAAGTGATCCGGGGACAATCGCATAATGACCTTTGTTCTTTTGCAACTCTGCGAAAGCTCCTGCCGGCAAATCCAGTCTTAATCCGGCTTTTCTTTTATTTGCATCGGGGCCATGGCACACAAAACACTTATCCGAAAGAATAGGCCGAATGTTTCGGTTATATGATATTGCGTCCTCTGAGTTGCCTGTTTTATGCTTTGCAAAATAGAATACGGCATAAATCAAACCAGCAATTATTATGACTATAATTGAGAAAAGCGTATATTTTTTCATCTTCAGATAGCACAGATAGTTTAGATATTTTTAATGATTTTCAAGTGCTTAAACTTTGGTAAACTTATATGGATAGACTTTTCCTGATGCCCATTGAGCGACATATATACTACCTTCATCATCGATACAGACATCATGAGGGTGAATGAAAATTTTATCAGTCTGAAAAAGAGGATTAAGTTTATTATTTTCATAAACAGGCGCAGAACCACCCAGATTTGAAACCACCTTG
>JBAXOA010000108.1:0-14583 GCA_037133495.1 Mariniphaga sp.
TCTTGATTATATTTTGTATGATATATTGAAAACAATTTTGATCAAGGATTGGAATCGAAATTTAATTGATTAGGTGATTATTATCTAAGTTAATTTAGGTGGTAATTGAAGTTAATTCTTAAAGACCTATCTTCAAATATCAATAAAATAATTGTGCAATTGCATCAGCTTAGTATGGTTTGATATAATAATATCTACTTGCTGGCTATGCAATTCATTTTTCCAGTTTCCCGATTCCCCTTGTCTAAAAAAGGTTCTGCCGTACCTTGATTCTTTGAACCCCTTATCATTTTCTATCTGTTTAAGCCGGCTAAATTTGCTGGCAGAGATCGCTTGCTCAATTTGTCCGGCATCGGCAGAAATACCAATAAATCTGGCTGCTTGTGTAAATACCGTTCTAGTATCGGCAAGCATATCTTCATACCTGATAAGCAGTACAGGAAAATTTGTTTGAAGCGTCCAGCTTTCGGCATGTTCGCTCCAACTCAGGAGCAATTGCCTGAACTGGTTATTGACATTCAGATTCTCTTTTTGTCTGGCCAGCATCCCGTTCGGGTTATTCATGACAGCAATGGCTTCATCAGTGGTTCCGGAAAGATGGTTGGCAAATGAACAGGCAACATCAAGAGGGTTTCGAATAAAATATAAGGCACAGATGGTTGATTCAACGGGTATAATGGGTTTATCAGATTGGTTAAGTGTATATGCATCGTGAACTTTTATAAATAACCTTTCTTTATCTGTGATGGTGGCCAAATAATTAAATACTTCAGGCTGTAATAATTTCACTTCTTCATCAGGGAGATAGGTAGAATCCAGATCGGTACACAAATCGAATATTTGACGTGAAGAAAATATTCCATCCGTTTTCATGTCGTTGATATCCACATCCCCATCACCCAATAAAGCCGATAGAAAGGCCCTGAACCAGGTATTCCCGCTTTTAGGGTACGATGCCAGCCATACTATCTTTTTGGGTATCTCCATCCTATCATAGTTTACTTTCAATGGAGGCTACCAATTCTGCTATCGTATTGACGTTAGCCTGTCTTTGGGTTTTATAAACAGGAATGCCTTTTATCAGCGTACTGATCATTTCGAAATGAATGTCTCGTTTTTGCATGACATTCATCTGCACGGGACGATAGCTGTTCTTTTGTATTTCGGCAAAAGCCTGCAAAGAAGATAAGACTTTTATCTGCACCCCACTAACAAGGTTGTTGCTTTCCAGTATGAAAAACTGTTTGACCGTTTGAGGAGTTACATCAAATACCTCATGGAAAAAATTTCCATATTTAGGCAATTGGGGCCTTATGCGGCTTTCCTCCGATGTCATTGCCAAACCCTGTTTCTCATAACTATCCTTCCAAAGTTTAATCATGGGGTAGCTAGGTACAACGGAAATAGTACCATCCGGCAGTTTTTGCAAAACACAAACATCATCTGTAAATACTTTGTATCCCTTTTGCCGGAAAGCCGAAATTATGGTAGATTTTCCAGAACCGCTATTACCGCAAAACAAGACAACGCCATCTTTATGAAAGATTCCGGAAGCATGCAATGGAATCCCATTGCGCTGGTGCAATATGGCAGCAATGGCGTTGCTCAATAAGAAAAGCCGCAAGCTCTTATCATCCGCATCCTGTAGCCTTTCAACAATAATTTCATTGCCATTGGCTGCATAATAATTGGCCACATTAAGAAACTTGAGCAAGTACTCATTCTGACTCATTGAGACCCGTACCCTATGAACCACATTTTGCCCCGTTAAAGTCTCAGGCGTTTTATCCAAACGGATAGTAAGATCCGGTGCATCAAATCTAAATGGCAACAGTTCAGGAAACTCAATTTCAGATTCTATGAGAAGGCCAAAGCCCCAATATTTAAACATCTTTTGTGGATTAGGGTTCCTAAATTTAATTCATTCATTGCTAATCTCAAAATTAATTTGGTTTTTTTGTTACATGCTATTTTCCTTTGTGCTTTTTGTAACCCTATCACCTTAAACGAATTTTGTGTGTTACTGTCTTGATCAAGCGATTCAATAAGTCCATCTTCTACTTACGTGTTCCGGGCCTGGTTCAAACTTATTTGCCCAATGATCCGTGCTTGACAAAGACCCTGTAATTATCCTGACTTTCGGCAACCTTTCTGTTGTTCTTGTCAAAAAGTGGCCGGTTGCGGACGATCCGGTTACGGTCGAAAGAAACCAACGGGGTATATTTTTCGGAGCAAACGGTATCAGTAAAACTAAAATCCGATTGATCAACAATCAACAACCCACCGGATTTCAACTTGCCATCCAATACGTTAACCTCCTGTTCAAATTGTTCGAACCGGAACCCAACAGCCACAGAATTGTCGTTGTTGGTACGGTTTTCTGTCCGCTGAAATACCGCCATGCAAAAAATGGCATCAAAACCTGAGGCAACCTCGAACTCTTTTGACAGCCGGTGATGAAATGAATAATTCGGATTTTTGTTCTTTTTCCTGCACTGTTTCAGGCACCAGCGATTGATATCCACTCCCATAATTTGAGCATCCGGAATCTGTTCGCCGATCGAAAAAACTTCTTCACCGGTGGAGCATCCGAAAGAAAGGATCCTGGGATTCTTTACGGAAGCCAAATAATCTGCACATGCCCGGAATACAAGCGGATACCTGTTGGGAGCGGTAAATATGACCTGTTGATGGTAGTGGGGTCCATACCATATTCGGGTCAGGATTCTGTTGCGGTAGGAACCGTCAACAACAATTTGAGACCACTGCCAAATTTGCCTAATGAACCGGAAAAGCAAACGGTTCACAATAAAACGGGAATGCTTCAGTTCTTTGATTTTCTCTTTTATGGTCATGATCAAACGATTCAAAAAGGTGGATCTGGATTTCTCTTTTGTATCAATTTTACTGAAGGTATGACAGCTTCAAAACCTCTTTTCTGAACCATAATCCATAAACAGGATCGAGGAAAGCAACAGTGCTTCCTGACAAATCAATCAACTCCTTCTTTAAAAGCATCTTTTTTAATTTATTTACGTTTGCCGAACTTCCCAGATTGTATTTGTCTATGGTTGCTTTGGTGGAGAATCCCGTATGAACCCCATCAGCCAGGGCCTTCATAAAATTCATCTGATAAGCGCTAAGCCCTTCCGTTTCTTTCTGATACAATAAAATACTCTGATCCAGCAGATCTTCCAGACCATTCGATAATTCCTCTTCTCCAACTTCACCCTCAGTTCTGAGCCACACGAGCCAAGACAGTTGTTGCACGTAAAACGATTGATTTTCCACCCAGTCGCATATCTGTCCGGCGAATTTTTCGGAAATGGTTTTTCCGGAAGACTCAAACCTCTCCCGGATAAATGGCACCCAATCTTGTTTGGAGATTTTCTGCAGGTACAGTACGTCTCCAAATTTGTAAAAAGGAAGGCTCTGACTGTCAAATAATTCACTCATCAAATGCTTCTTACTTCCGTAGAGACAATAAGAAACATGCTTTTGCAATTGCCACACACTCCGCAATTTTTTCTGAAAGCTCTTGGAATCTCCAATATCTGCCACTTGCTGAAATTCATCAATGCAGACCACAATGTGCTTGTTTTTGGCCAGGGCAATTTTTTCCGGAAGCTGGAGAATATCTGTTCCGGCAGGATCATTCAGCTTCAGTTCAAATGAGAGCGAAAAGTCATTGACCGGATCGGCTCCTATAACAATTTTTGGAACGATACGGGACAGAAAATTTTTAGTATTTTCCACCCATTCTTCCCACCTTGAAGAGGTTTGTTTCACAACAGCCGTTGCATATGCTTCGAAAAAATCATTCTCCGTACGGCAGGAAAAAATATCTATATGCACCACACAAACGTTTTGCTGCATGGCCAATTCTCCGGCTTTTTTAACAAGGGAAGTTTTTCCCCAGCGGCGGGGTGAAATGACAATCGTATTCACGCCATGTAAGAAATTGGCAAGCAACCTTTCGGTCTCGCGTTTCCGATCGGTAAAAGACTCACCTGAAGCGGTAATGCCAAAAATAAAGGGTCTGTTCATAGCGGTATGAGTAATTTATTGGTACAAATATAATTAAAATATTCAATGTAACCAAATGGTTACTAACTTATCGGTTACTAACCTTGCAGGAACCTATGTTTCATTGGAACGAACAATATTTAATTTATTCGTTCTTTGTAAACGAACAGAATGGAACTCAATAAAAATAGTTAAAGAAGCGTTATCCTTTTCGACCAGGTCAATTTCCTGCTGCTGGAAACTTCTCATGAAGCAACCAGGATCAGAATAACCTATTTGCAAAATTTATCCAAATAGGAAATTAAAGTGCATATTAATTATACTAATACGATAATTTATTATTACATTTGTGTGCATGATTTACATCCTGGACAATATTAATGGAGAGCTTATAGCATCTGAAATAGTGCCAATGGACAAAAATAATGTCCCTCTCAAAAAGGATGGATGGAATTTTAATTGGCGGCAACTAGCGGGACCAGAAAATGGACGGGCTTATGTTTTGAGAACATTAAATTCGCCGGGACAAACAGAAGGGGCATTGTTGCTGCGATATGAGGATGAAATGTTGGTCATGGATGCATTGGAGCTGGCACCCTACAATATTGGACAAATGAACAAACGCTATGATTATGTGGCCGGGTGTTTGATTGCATTTGGATGCAGGGAGAGTTTCAAGATTGAAGGTGATTACAAGGGGTTTTTGACATTTGTATCAAAAACAAATCTGATTAGATGGTATGCAGAGAAATATGGTGCTGAATTAGCCCTTGGACAGCGGATGTTTATCGATTGGGAAAACGGAGAAAGATTAATTGAGAAGTATCTGAATCGAACAAAAATTGATCAATAATGAAAAGGAAAATAGATGAATTAACAGAAGGCATGCTGACACAACGCATGGATATTGGTACAAAAGGGTTTGATGATTTTCAGGCCATACTTTTGAGAAAATCCAGGGAATTAGCTGAAAATCAAAAGATAAAAATTAATCTGCTTTCCCTGAAATATGAGATGGAGGATTATTTAACCGCAGATAAAACTGAAGAAAAGGCTGCCGGGGAATTCTTAAAAACGATATTAAAGACCTTACAAATTCAACAGAATCAATTTGCTGAGTACATAGGCTTAAAACCATCCAATCTTAGTAAATTGATCAATGGTGAACGTGCAATAAACTACGATTTGGCATTGATTTTTGGTCGGTTATTTAATCATGAGGCAATGTTATGGATTGAAATTCAGGCAAAAAGTGAACTCAACAAGCTGCTTCATGCCAGGAGAAATAAATATGAAGTATACTCATTGAATGATTTGGTAAAACAACATAAAAACGTGGTATAAACAGGCATAAAATATTTTTATTCAATTAGTATAGCAAGGACTTAGCCTTTAATAAAATGTCAAACTTCTTGAAGTCTGCATAGAGCGCGATACCAAAGGGTTGTACTGGAAAGCTATCAATGGGGAATGCCTGATTTCACAGGAATCAGCAGTCCATACGAGGCACCGGAACATCCGCAGATTAGCGTCAGGACAAATGATCAATCACCAGAATAATCTGTAATACAGATTGTTACATGGCTTGTCAGTAATCAATATATAAAGCCGTTAAATACCTGAATTCTTTAACTGCTCAGTATTCTTTCAAAACGAAGGTTCTGAAAAATGTGATAACTGGGACAACATTAATAATTGGAAATGATGACTAATTCTTTATCCGACCGGACTTATCTTTTCAATCGCCACCGACTCAGCCACCAACAAATCGACCGATGGCTGGGAGAGAACCGCAGCAAAGAGTTCGTACAGGAAAAACTAAAACAACTGGATGCGGTGAAAAATTTCCTATCGGTCACCGACCTTCTCACACAAAACGGAATTTCATTTATCTGTATAAAAGGGCCCTTGCTTTCAAACCGGATTTATGGCGATCCTACAGTGCGGTTGTCGCATGATATTGATATTCTGATTGAAACAGCAGTAATTGAGCCCGTCATGAAAATTCTTTTTCAAAACGGATATCATTTAACCACGGGATCTATCTGGCCACTAAAAAAGGCACAACAGGAATTATTGATCGATGTCATTCACCATTTAAGTTTTTACAACCAGCAGCTCTACTTATGTGTGGAAGTCCATTGGGTGCTTATGCATGAACTGCCGATATCATCTAAAAAGCAGAAGGAACTCATTGCCGGAAATTTAACAGAGGTGGATTTCGCGGGACGAAATTTTACCGTTCTTACCAAGGAGTTTGAGTTGCTGTTTCTGATTATCCACGGTGCAAAACATGGATGGAACCGTCTGAAATGGCTGGTTGATATTCACATGTACCCCCTGAATAAAATAAATAACGCAAGGTTCGACCAGCTTGTGAAGGAGCTAAAAGCGGGAAGGATGATTGGACAGATAAACTTTCTGCTCAGTAAATTTTTTAATACTCCGTTGCCATTCACCAGCGACAAACATACACCCAGGTACTTATTACAATACAGTATTCAGTCAATCGACAGCGAGATTCCATTGCAACTTTCACTCCGCGACTACATCAGTAGTTTTCGCAATCAATACCTGATGTACCCCGGTCATTATTACAAATACAAAATGATTGCCCGGGTCTTCTTTCGTCCTCTTGATATTGAACTGATTGATTCATCATTCAAAATAGTTTACTACCTGTACCGCCCTTACAGTTTAATAATAAGGAGACTTTTTCATGTACGATAACTGGTTTATCATAAGGAGCTTTGGAGTATTTTTCAGACACAACCCGGTCAGGCTCATTACCCTTTTCGTGATAACGCTGGTTTTAGGATTTAACCAGGGAATCACTATAGTTCTGCTCAATCCGCTGTTAGGTCTGCTCGTACCCGAACAAACCTCTGACCCGGTAAATAAATGGACTGAATTACTGAATTCAATTATTCATCACATTGGTTTGGAAGTAAACCTGACGCTCATTTTATTTGTTTTTGCATTCTGCCTGATATCTGTTGCGATCCTGAACTATTTTCAATCAATCATACAAGCATCTTATCAGCAGGAATTCTCCTATCAAACCCGAAAACGGCTGTTTAAAAAGATTGTAACAAGTGACTGGAGTTTTCTGAACAGATAAAGCAAGCACAACCACATCCAGATTCTTACAACTGAAATTCCGAAGATGACCAATTACTATTACTTCTATCTCGGACTGACAACGAGGATAATTTTCATAGCAGCACATGTGGTTTTGGCGATGATGATATCTGCAAAATTCACCTTATTTGTTGTTTTAATTGGACTCACACTATTTGTTTTTCTCCGGAAATACCTAAAGAAAGCACAAGTATTGGGAGATGCCAATATTCAGGCTTTCCGGAAAATGCTCAAACACATTGATGATTTCTGGTTGACAGTCAAAATGACCAAAGTCCATAACACAGAAACTTTTTATTTCGATAAATTCGACCAGTCAAACACACTGATGCTTGATTACCAATGCAATCAAGTTAAAAACAAAGAACAACGCTGTATCCGTCGATGGGACCACACTTACTGTTGATCACCTCCCTGCCTGGCGAAGCGAACTCGGTTACTTGCCTCAGGATTCATTCTTTATTGATGGAACCATCCGCGAAAACCTGATCTGGGATTCCCGGTATCCATCAACAGATGATCAGATATTCGATATCCTACAGAAAGTAAATGCAGTCGCTTGATGAAGCCACATCGGCACTGGATGTTGAAAATGAGAAACAAATCATAGAATGTCTTGTTAAGTTGAAACAATATGTGACATTTATTTTTGTAACTCACAGGCAAAGCCTGATACCCTATTTTGACAAAATCATCGACCTTGATAATCGGAATGGAAAAGATTGATCGCGAGAATTGATCGTGGCAGAAGCTTTGTTTAAAAACCGTTCAAAAAATAGTGACCTCTTCTGAAATAACTTGACGCAAAAAAAAAGTTATGGAAAAATTAACACCGAACCTTACCGACAAGATGTCAGCTTTAGGTCACCAGAGGTGTATTTGAGATCACCAGAGGTGTATTTGAGATCGCCAGAAGCCCATTTGAAGGCGCCAGAGGTGCATGTACAATCACAAGAAGGGAGGTGGTGGGGTAGAGACAATCATTTTCAAATTTAGCAATTTTCAAAATGGTAAATTGGCAAATTCATTCCTCCAATTGTTTTTCCTTTGCGGCGCATCGAGCCTTCTGGCCTCATTGAGCAACGCGGTTGCGCCTGGGTTTGTTGTTGCTCTTGTTACCCCGGGTGGCGCGATCCCATATCGTTCCTCCCGGTCTCGCTTACCCGGGGAAACCCATATTCCGCCCTTATAGGGCTTTGAGAAATATTACAATTATGAACGGACAATCACACGCCCGTTACCCTTCTTTTGCAACAAAGGATTTGTGGTCAAGAGTTGATAAATCAAATTTATATTTCCCACGCTTACGGGAGGACAATTTCGGGGATGTCGGAAAGTAACACGAGAAATAGTTCCGGAATTATTCACCAACCCAATTTAAAGATTATTATTAAAACTTGCGGTCGTTAAAAACGACTTGCCGCTATCCCCTTGCTGCAAGCGAGGGGAAGCTTGAAATCTGCACGGCGGTTTAATATTAACCCAAATTCTTAACTAAAATTATTTTTTTATTAGTCAGAATTGAATAATATTGTAATGTCTGATAAAAAAAGAGATGAGAAAATTAGTACAGTTCTATGTCGATGGTTTTAAAAGTATGACCTTAGGGCGGACCTTATGGATCATTATTCTGATAAAGCTTTTTGTCCTTTTTTTTGTGCTTAGGCCCTTCTTTTTCCCTAATTATCTGCAAAAAAATTTCAGTACCGATCCTGAGCGCAGCATAAAAGTCATTGAGAATTTCACTAAAAATAAATAATCAGCATGAATGAAATCGTTGATTTGTCACTTCTTGACTGGTCAAGAGGTCAATTTGCCCTCACTGCATTATACCACTGGTTATTTGTTCCCCTAACCCTCGGAATTACATTTATCCTGGCCATAATGGAGACCATTTATTACAAGACAGGAGATCCCGAATGGAAGAAAATCACCAGATTTTGGATGAAACTTTTCGGAATTAATTTTGCAATCGGAGTGGCGACAGGAATAATCCTGGAGTTTCAGTTCGGAACCAACTGGTCCTATTATTCGTGGTTTGTGGGTGATATCTTCGGAGCTCCACTTGCAATTGAAGGGATTATGGCTTTTTTTATGGAGTCCACATTTATTGCGATAATGTTTTTTGGCTGGGATAAAGTGAGTAAACGGTTTCACCTGACAGCAACCTGGCTTACCGCGATTGGTGCAAATTTATCTGCATTATGGATTCTTGTAGCTAATGCCTGGATGCAAAATCCTGTAGGTATGCAATTTAATCCTGATACAGCCCGAAATGAGATGGTTAATTTCTGGGATGTATTTCTTTCACCAATGGCTATCAACAAATTTCTCCACACCATTTCATCCGGATTTGTTTTGGCAGGCATCTTTATAATAGGTGTATCTGCATGGTTTATTCTGAAAAAGAGAGAGATTCCGTTTGCAAAAAAAAGCATGCTCGTTGCAGCTATATTTGGATTTTTAAGTTCATTGTTTCTGGTCACAACCGGTGATGGTTCAGCGAGACTAGTCGCTCAAAATCAACCTATGAAACTGGCTGCCATGGAGGGTCTTTATCAGGGAAAGAAGGGCGTTGGACTCGTTGCATTCGGAATTTTCTCTCCGACTAAAACTGATCCCGAAAATAATAAGCTGAGTGACTTTTTGTTTAAAATTGAAATTCCCAATGCCCTCTCCTATATGATCCACCTCGATGCCAATGCCTTTGTTCCCGGTGTTAAAGATTTGATTAATGGCAACGGGAAAGAAAAAATCTTATCTGCTTCTGATAAAATTTCACGGGGCAAGATGGCATTAGAGACCCTGCGCAATTATAAAAACGCGATTTCGGAAAAGCGCAAAGAAGAGGCGATGCAACTCAGGGAAAAATTTATGTCGAAAGATTTTCAGGAAAATTATTTCAGTTACTTTGGATATGGCTTTATCAAAAATTCAAACGATTTAATTCCCGGAATTCAACTGGTATTCTACAGTTTCCATATTATGGTAATTTTGGGAAGCTGGTTTTTGATCTTTTTTATCTTAACCATTTATTTTATTACCAAAGGGGAGCTAACAAGACAGCGATTATTCCTGAAAATTGCAATTCTCACCATTCCATTGGTCTACCTCGCTCAAATGGCAGGTTGGACAGTGGCAGAGGTGGGTCGCCAGCCATGGATTGTTCAGGATCTACTGCCGGCTGTAGCGGCTGTATCAACAATTACCGCCGGAACGGTAGTCGTTACATTCTGGCTTTTCGCATTGGTATTCACCCTCTTACTGATTGCTGAAATCAAAATAATGACGCAACAAATTAAAATCGGACCAAATGAAGGAGGACATTGATTATGTTTGAACAATTAAGTCATTTAACCCTACAGCAATATTGGTGGGCGATTATCTCTCTTTTAGGTGCTTTGCTGGTTCTGCTCTTGTTCGTTCAGGGAGGCCAATCTCTAATTTATGAAATCAGCAAAAACAGCACGGAAAGAACGCTGATTATAAATACGCTGGGACGGAAATGGGAATTTACCTTTACTACACTTGTCACATTTGGCGGCGCTTTTTTTGCCTCATTCCCATTGTTTTATTCTACAAGTTTTGGAGGCGCCTACTGGGCATGGATGGCATTGCTTTTTTGCTTTATACTCCAGGCTGTTTCCTACGAATTCAGAAGTAAACCAAAAAATTTTCTGGGAAAGAAAACATTCGATGCCTTTCTTTTTGTTAACGGTGTACTGGCACCTGTTCTGATTGGAACAGTCGTCGGCACTTTTTTTAATGGTGCAGAATTCTCAATCAGCAATATGAAGGTTTCTTCATGGCACCATGCGTCCCTTGGGCTGGAGGCAATATTAAACATTAACAACACTTCACTTGGGCTGGCCGTTTTATTTCTTTCCAGAATACTTGCGCTGCTTTACTTTATGAACTCAATCGAAAATGATGTTCTGTTTGCACGATCAAAAAAGCAACTTTTCTATAATACCATTCCGTTCCTGTTCTTTTTCCCGTTTTTCGTTGTTCGCCTTTTACTAAAAGACGGATATGCTTATAACCCCGAAACAATGACGGTTTCGATGGAACATTTCAAATATTTCAATAATCTGATTCAGATGCCGATCGTACTATTACTGTTTTCCGGCGGAATTTTAAGTGTTCTATGGGGAATAATCTCTTCATTAGTTAAAAATTATTCTAAAGGAATCTGGTGGTCAGGCGCAGGAACAGTTTTGGCGGTTTTTGCACTACTACTGATTGCGGGTTACAATAACACCTGCTATTACCCATCAAATTTCGAATTGCAATCATCACTGAATATTGAAAACAGTTCGTCCTCTTATTTTACGCTAACTGTGATGAGTTATGTCTCATTGGCTATTCCTTTTGTTATTGCGTATATATGGTATGCATGGGAAGCAATTAACGCAAAGAAAATCACGGAAAGCGAAGTCGAAGGCGATAACAAAGGCCATATTTATTAACAAATAATACATAAATCATGAATTACTTCATCCAAATAATCTGGCTGCTTTGTTGGCCGACACTAATCTTAATCAGCTATTTAACAGCAAATTGGGCAGTAAAGAAGTATAGAAAGGAACTGGAAGAATAAGCTCATTTTAAAAATCAGAAGGTATTTATCAAAAAAAACACTAGTTTTGGCAGACTAAATTAACCTGTCCTACTTATGCTTATAGAGGATAAAATACTGTACAATGAGATCAAAAATCGTAATCTGAAAGTTTACGAGGCATTGTTCAGTAATTATTATCCACAACTGGTACGATTCTCTGAGGGCTATATCTATGATAAGCAAGCGTGTGAAGACATTGTACAAAATCTTTTTATCTATTTTTGGGAGAATGCCGAGCGAATTAACCTCGATGTATCAATAAAAGCCTATTTTTTCGAATCCGTCAGAAACCGTTGTATCAACCATCTTCGTGATCTGCATATTCACGACAAGCATAATTTACTTTATGTTGAGGCACAGCTAAATCAGGAAAATTACACAGAAATAGAAGATCCCGAAATCATTTCTCAGATCAATAAGGCCTTAGCTCAATTACCACCACAGATGGCTGAAATTCTCAAATTAAAATACCTTGAGGGCAAAAAACTCAAAGAGATAGCCGAGATCAATCACATCACCGAAAATACCGTTAAGACTCAATTACAACGGGGAAAAGATAAGCTACGTAAGATCCTGATTAAAAACAGCACGTTGAAGTTTTTCCTCTAGAAGGGTTCTGCGATTTGTAATCGCGGAAAATAAAAACAAAGGCGCGATAGACTCAACAAAGGCGATTCGGGAATCGCCTGACCCGGTATGACCCGATGGTGAGATTTGGAAATCGCCCGACCCGGTATGGAAATGGGTTCTGCGATTTGTAATCGCGCAAAAAATAAAAAACAAAAGGGCGATAGACGCAACTTAGGCGATTTGGAAATCGCCTAACCCGCCTGACCCGATGGTGAGATTTGGAAATTGTCCAACCCGAAGAAAAAACTACAAATCACTTGACCAGGTTGATCCGGAGAAATTGCCAGGCCAAAGTTTCCACTCCGAAACCAAGCCCGCAACAACCGGATTATTCAATGTGTAAGCTATAGCATTTTGAAGATGCCGTTCATTCCGAATTGTAGTATCAAAACTTTCTTTCTGCCATAAACTTCCTTGTCTGTTCTCAAGTTTATTAATCCGGTTAGCTGAAAATCGTTTTACGGATTGCATCAGATCCTGAAGATAGACAGCTTTCCCATCTCTGTCCTTTTCGAGTAATACAAAAACCCAATGCACATGATTGCTCATTATTGTAAAAGCATAATTATTTATTTTGGTACCTTCCCAGTATTTTAGTGAATTAACAATAACTTCGGTATTCTTAGGCTTTGTCAAATTTATGAGCGGATGCCGTCTGGCAGCTAAAAGATTATCGCAGGCTTTATTATATTTTCGTCTGACACCGTCGTACTCCTTTTTGAGGTTCTCGATTTCGGGCGATCCGGATTCCGCAAATTCCGATTCGGGCAGATGAATCGCCATTCTTTTAGAATTACCTTTAATATTCATTGAAAAATCAGAATCCGCCAAACCCAAACATGTCATTTGAGATTTAAGAATTTCCAGTTTTTGAGTATAAACCCTAAGAGCTTTGGATGGAACTGCATCCTTTAAACACCATGTCACAAAATACGCTTGGCCAGGCTGCTGAAAATGCGGCAAATAGTGCCGATGAAATTCTTTCTTTTCCATAGTATTATACCTACAGCAATTTACAACAAATAAGTGGATTCTATGGATCGATATTGTGATTTGTAATCAAGGAAAATAAAAAAAAAGGGCGAATGATACAATTAAGGCGATTGGAAATCGCCTGACCCGGTATGACCCGATGGTGAGATTTTTAATCGCGCAAAAATAAAGACCTAAAAGTGATAGACCTAAACAAGGCGATTCGGACATCGCCTGACCCGACCTGACCCGATATATATTTTTTAATTTTTTAACATTTATTTAATATTTGTCACCCTTTTTGTTTTTTTGTGTGTCTTGAAACTAAATCAAATAAATTATGAATAAAGAACAAACGATAATCGATTTTGAGATTATCTGGAAAAAGATCAATCTTTCATTAACAACAAAGGAAGAAGCTATTCTTTCTCAGTGGCTTAATGAGGATTCATCGCACCAAAAATTTCTTGATGATGCTGTCCGATATCATAGGGACGGTTCAGATTTTGCAGATTTGAAAGCAGCCTCTGCAATGGCATGGGATAATCTCGCAATCAAAGGATCAAAAAGCAATAATCGTCAATACAAATGGCTTATCTCAGCAGCAGCGGCAGCTGTAATAACCCTTTTAATGGTTGTCACCTATTTTATGCCCGTAAATAAGGAAGAAGTTAATGCCCTGGCATTTAGTAAAGCAGAACTAATCAAACCGGGCACTAATCAGGCAACTTTGACATTGGCCGACGGCACAATTCACGATCTCTCAGCAAAACAATCTTTAGTATTAAGTGAAGGGGGTTCTGAAATAAAAAGTGAGGGATCAAAATTGCAATATTCTCAAAAAAATGGGATTAAAGAGGAAGTCAAATACAATACGCTGAGCATTCCGCGGGGAGGCGAATTCTTTCTCCAGCTTTCTGATGGAACAAAGGTCTGGCTTAATTCGGAATCAGTATTGCGCTATCCCGTCCAGTTTAGTGGCAATGAACGTAAAGTCGAACTTTCCGGCGAAGCATTTTTTGAAGTTTCAAGGAATGAAAAAGTCCCTTTTCTCGTAGAATCAGGAGAGCAAACAGTAAAAGTACTTGGCACTGAGTTTAATATCTCTTCATACAGCGAAAATCCAATGGTCTACACAACATTGGTAAAAGGAAGCGTAGAAGTCTTTGCCAACATGCTGCCAGACATCAAAC
>JBAXOA010000109.1:0-14464 GCA_037133495.1 Mariniphaga sp.
CGGATTAATCCGTCAGCTGACGGACCGCTCTAACCAACTGAGCTACTAAGGAATACACTTTATTCGCACTTTAACACTTATTTCTGCTAAAGCGTTGCAAAAATAGTAACTTTTTAAGAAATCAGAAATATATTTGTAAAATAATCTGAAAATAATCTGCACTATGAGTAAATTGAAAATATTGGGAATCGGAAATGCATTGGTTGACATTATTGTTTTACCTGAAGATGATCAGTTAATCAATGATTTAAATCTACCCAAAGGGGGTATGACTTTGGTCGACGGCGAACTGTCTGCCCGCATTCAACAAGAGATCGCACACCTGAAAATTAAGATTGCAACGGGCGGTTCTGTTGCAAATGCCATTAACGGTATCGCCGGTCTTGGTGTTGAATGCGGATATGTTGGTGCCATTGGTCGCGATGACCTTGGATCATTGTTCAAAAATGACATGCTCAAGCGTGGAATTTCCGTTGTCCTGAAAGAACTTGATATTCCTACCGGCCGCGCAGTGGGATTTGTCAGTCCGGGAGGTGAGCGTACGTTTGCCACTTATCTGGGCGCAGCCGTTGAAATGGGTCCGGCCGATATCACACCTGAATTATTTCTGGGTTATGATTTATTTTTCATTGAAGGCTATCTGGTATTTAATCACGCCTTAATCATGGCCGCCGCCTCAGCAGCAAAATCTGCAGGACTGACTATTGCACTCGATCTGGCCAGCTATAATGTAGTAGAAGCCAATCAGGAAATACTGAATGAACTGGTTGATGATTATATCGACATCGTTTTTGCAAACGAAGAGGAGGCCAAATCCTTTACCGGCTTACAACCCGAAGCAGCGCTCGAAAATCTGGCAGGAAGATGTGATATCGCCGTTGTAAAGGTTGGAAAGGAAGGTGCTTTCGTTCAGCAGGGAAATCAAAAATGGCATATTCCGGCAAATGGAACCTCCGTGATTGATACTACCGGTGCGGGTGATTTCTTTGCTGCCGGTTTTCTGGCAGGCCTTGCCAAAGGATTAGATCTCGAAAAATGCGGAAAAATCGGTTCTCTTATGGCAGGTGAGGTAATTAAAGTCGTGGGTGCCGAACTCGACGACAGCCTATGGGAATCGATTAAAAAACAGGTGGAGCTGCTTTAAGTCGGTTTCTGTTACCTTTTTACCGTTGCCGGTTAAAAGGGTATTTAAGAATTCATTTTGCCACAGTTGAGGCTGTATTATTTTTTACTTTTAATACAGCCTCGTCAGTGCATTCGGTTTATCCTGCAATCAGGAGAAAATAGTTCTTCTTGCCTTTTTGAACCAGCAGATATTTGCCTCCGATCAGCATATCCGACTTTACTACCTCGTCGGGTCCTTCGACTTTTACTTTATTGACCGCCACACCGCCACCTGCAATTGTGCGGCGCGCTTCTCCTTTTGATGGAAAAACAGCGGTTTTTTCTGCTAGTAAATCGATAATATTTATTCCGGCTTCCAATTCAGATCTGGAAATTTCAAATTGCGGAACTCCTTCAAAAACAGATAGAAAAGTAGTCTCATCCAATTTTCTCAAAGTTTCTTCGGTTCCTTTGCCAAAAAGAATCTCCGAAGCTTCAACAGCAACGAGATAATCTGATTCTGAATGCACCATGCAAGTCACTTCTTTGGCAAGTACCTTCTGCAACTGGCGAAGATGGGGCGCTTGCTGATGTTCCTCGATTAATTGACTGACAGTTTCTATTGATAAAACAGTGAAGATTTTAATGTATTTTTCAGCATCAGCATCCGAAGTATTCAACCAGAACTGATAAAACTGATAGGGCGAAGTTCTGATCGGATCGAGCCAGACATTGCCCGATTCTGTTTTTCCAAACTTGGTGCCATCGGCTTTTTTTATCAATGGACAGGTAAGCGCAAATGCTTCTCCTCCCGCTTTTCTTCGGATTAGCTCTGTACCGGTTGTGATATTACCCCATTGATCGGAACCACCCATCTGTAATTTGCAGTTTTTTGTCTCGTAAAGATGGAGAAAGTCAGTACCCTGAACGAGCTGATACGTAAACTCTGTAAATGACATTCCGGCAGCACCGCTCTCCGGATCAAGCCGTTTCTTTACAGAATCTTTAGCCATCATATAATTGACGGTGATGTGCTTCCCAATGTCACGAATGAAATCCAGAAAGGTGAACGTTTTCATCCAATCGTAATTATTGACCATCTCAGCCGCATTAACAGCAGTCGAATCAAAATCCAGGAATTTGGAAATCTGAACTTTCAAACACTCCTGGTTATGACGCAATGTAGGCTCATCCAAAAGGTTTCGTTCCTGTGATTTGCCAGACGGATCACCGATCATACCGGTAGCGCCACCCACAAGCACAATAGGTTTGTGCCCTGCGAGCTGAAAATGTTTGAGCATCATCACACCTACCAGATGCCCGATATGCAAAGAGTCAGCAGTCGGGTCAATCCCCACATAAGCCGAGGTGACCTCTTTTTTCAACTGGTCTTCCAATCCGGGCATCATATCGTGGATCATGCCTCTCCAGGTCAATTCTTCAACAAAATTCATTATATTGCAGTTAAATAATTATTCAAGTGATCAGCCTAATGCCTGCTTTAACAGCATCCTTTGCAGGTAATCAATTCGCTGATTGGTATTAAACCATATTTGACCGACAAAGATATAACTTTTTACCACCCCTTTAAGCTGACCTGATATTCGAATTATGCGTTCTGCATTATTTAGACTACTTTTCAAACTTAATATTCATTCCAATGAGAAAAGCAGAATTCCAGCTCAAAGTTTTGTTGTTAACAGCCATTGTTTTTTTTGGATCGCTTCAGGGACACTCGCAGCATCGGCTGGTATTACTTCATCCGACGGTAAGTAATATTGAAAATTTCGAGCGTTTGATCGAAAATAAGATCATTGATATTCCTGATGTTGAGTTGATGGGAGTGTATTACGAAAAAGAGTCCTACGATTATTCTGCTTCTAAAAAATATATTTCTGATCATCAGGTCAATAACTACAAGCTTTGTCAGATTAAAGGCAATTTAAATCACGAAAATATCTACCGTGAAAACGAATGTACCCCTGCTTTTCGAAAATTATTGGAAGAGGCAGATGCGATACTTTTCTTTGGCGGCCCTGATATTCCTGCCGCTGTTTATGGCGAGAAACAAAATTTACTGACAGTAGTTACAGATCCTTTTCGGCATTATTTTGAAACTTCATTATTCTTTCATCTCATCGGAGGGAGCCGAAATACAATTTTCAGGCCATTTTTAACGGATAGACCGGACTTTATAATCCGCGCTTTTTGTCTTGGAATGCAAACGATGAATGTTGCGGCAGGGGGCACGCTGATTCAGGATATACCATCTGTTGAATACCATCAAAACACCTTGGAAGATGCTATTTCGCAGCCAATTGACAATCAGCACAGGAGCTATAATTCCCTTATGTATCCGCTTGCAGATTTATTCGGAGGTTGTTTTCACCCTATCATAATTTCAAAAACCGGATATCTCAACGAAATTTCCACAATGTCAATAGGTTCTTCAACACCAAAAGTGTTAAGCTATCATCATCAGGCAGTTGGGCTTATGGGGGCCAATTTGAATATTATTGCGACCTCGGCAGACCGTAAAATTATCGAAGGATTGCAACATACTACATTTAAAAATGTCGTCGGCGTTCAATTTCATCCTGAATCCTCATCACTGTACAGGGCTGAGGCGACATTCACTACCATTCCGGAAACTCCTTATTCTCCTTTCGATATATTGGTGAAATCGAACAGCCTTAATTTTCACAGGCTTTTCTGGAAAGATTTTTCAGATAAGATTAATAAAATCAAGCATTCTAAAATCAATTAGAAAACAAGGCTAAACTGAAGGATTCTTCGATTGATGATCATGTAATTTTTCCAGCTCTTTTTTCAGAATTGGGAAAATATTTGGAGCAATATTTTCGATTGGACGATACATCTTTGATTCCGATTTAGCCTTTTCGGGAATAATATTGATTGTGAAATCTTCGATCTTTAAAATTATGTTCATCAAAATACTCAGAATAAATGCGGTCTTTAAAGCACCCAGAATAGCCCCGGCTAATCGGCTGAATATGCTGAGCGCTATTGCTTTTACGAATTTTTCTGTCAGCGTGGCGATCAGATGAACTATAATTACTACAAAGACGAAGATCAGGATAATGGCAACAAGACGCATTGCCTCTGAACTCCATTTGAAGTACCCGGACAACCACTGCTGAACCAAACCTGAAAATTCGATCGCAGCCCATATTCCCAGAATCAAGGCTGCTATTGAGGACAGTTCTACGAAAAATCCTTTGGTGAAACCATTAATAGCAGCAGCAATCAGAATCACGAGGAGAACAATATCTACAACATTCATGAGAATAAAAGTTTAAATTTGTTGCATTAAATATATTAAATTTAGCGTTACTGCATTGCTAATTTGCGGAAAGTTACTAAATTTCATCCGAATTATTATAAATTACCTGAACGAGCATGGCCATTGTTAATTCAATCATCAACTGGATCAACTATAAACGGATATATGAGATTGATCTTTATCAGGAACATAGTTACGAGATCCAGCAAGAGGTGCTCTTTAATCTGTTGAATACAGCAAAAAATACTGAATGGGGCGAGAAGTACAACTATGCAAACATCAAATCGTGGGATGACTACCGGAATGAAGTTCCCGTCAATCGCTACGAAACAATCGAACCGTTGATCAGCAGAATGATTCAGGGAGAGAAAAACGTATTATGGCCAGGAGTAATGAAATGGTTTGCCAAATCGTCTGGTACTACCAATGCCAAAAGTAAATTTATTCCTGTTTCTAAAGAATCGCTTGATGACTGCCATTTCAGAGGAGGGAAAGACGTGCTTGCTATCTATTATCGCAATTACCCTGAGGCTTCGCTGCTCTCCGGGAAAAGTCTTACACTTGGGGGAAGTCATCAAGTGACTAATTTTAGCAATAAAGCCTATTACGGTGATCTTTCAGCTATTATGATCGAAAATTTACCGTTCTGGACCGATTTTCACCGAACTCCTCCCACTGACATTGCTTTAATTCCTGAGTTTGAAGAGAAAATTGCACAAATTACGAAAACTGCCATTCATGAAAATGTGACCTCGTTAGCCGGTGTCCCTTCTTGGTTTTTAGTACTCTTGCGTTACATTCTTGATTATACCGGTAAATCTACGATCCGCGAAGTGTGGCCTAATCTTGAGCTATTTATTCATGGTGGAATTTCTTTTGAACCGTATCGGGAGCAATACAGACGGTTAATTCCTTCATCTAAGATGAATTATATGGAGACCTACAATGCTTCAGAAGGTTTCTTCGCAATTCAGGATAACCCGTCAAGTCCCGATATGCTTCTGATGCTTGATTATGGTGTATTCTACGAGTTTATTCCTGCTGGAAATGTTGAAGATGAATACCCTGAAACAATTCCGCTCTGGGATGTGGAAACAGGAATTAATTATGCAATTGTGATTTCTACAAATGGCGGCCTTTGGCGTTATATGATTGGCGATACTGTGATTTTTACCTCCAAGGATCCTTATAAAATCAGGATTACAGGTCGTACAAAACACTTTATTAATGCCTTTGGGGAAGAGCTAATCATCGACAATGCAGAGAAAGCGATCAACGCAGCTTGCACAGCGACTGGAGCAATAATCAGTGATTACACAGCGGGCCCGATTTTTATGTCCGAGAATCAAACAAAGGGAGCGCACCAGTGGCTGATTGAATTTGATACCATGCCCAACAATCTGGATAAATTCATAGCAATTCTTGATCAGGAATTGCAAGGGTTAAATTCTGATTATGAGGCTAAAAGGCATCATAATGCAACACTTGAAAGACCGCATGTTTTGGTGGTCACTCCCGGGACTTTTCTGCAATGGATGCGCGAAAGAGGAAAAATGGGAGGACAAAATAAAGTTCCTCGTTTGTCTAATAACAGAGAATATCTCGAAGGCTTACTTCGAATTAATGAATTAATAAAATAAATTAAAGTACTAAATGAAAAAAATAATTCCAACAATGCACATTGCAATAGCCGGAAATATCGGAGCTGGAAAAACAACCCTGACGGAAATTTTATCGAAGCATTACGGATGGGAGGCTCATTACGAAGAAGTGGATGGCAACCCTTATCTCAATGATTTCTACCATGATATGCAGCGTTGGTCTTTCAATTTGCAGGTGTATTTTCTAAATAACCGTTTTAGCCAGATTATTGATTTCCGCAATTCAGGAAAAACAGTGATTCAAGATCGAACGATTTATGAAGATGCTGAAATATTTGCGCCCAATCTACACGAAATGGGACTGATGAGCACCAGGGATTTTGAAACTTATCACGCGCTCTTCGACCTTATGGGAAAGTTGATTAAGGCACCTGATCTGATTATTTATCTGCGCGCTTCCATTCCTACATTGGTTAATCAAATTCAAAAAAGAGGGAGAGATTACGAAAATACGATCAGACTCGATTATCTTAAACAGCTTAATCAACGATATGAAGCATGGGCAACACGCTATCAGCTTGGCAAGATGCTGGTTATTAATGTTGATGAGCTTAACTTCGCTGAAAATAAGGAAGATATCAGTAAGGTGATCGATCGGATTGATGCACAATTGCATGGACTTTTCTAAGCGCCAGGGAGTTAATGTGCTAATTTGCTAATAAGAGAATTTGAAAATGTGCTAAAAGCCTAATAGTCTAGCCTAACAGCCTGTTGAGGGGATTTGAATATTTGAAAAGAAAGATTTTGATCCCTGAGCTGACGGAGAAAATTATTAATTGATAATTCCTTAATTGATAATTCCCTAATTGATAATTCCTATCTCATAATTTCCCCTTGTTTCTGTCCTCTGCCAATGCCGTCATTTATCATTGGTAGTTCATAAAATAATTTGTAGGATTATACCGGAATTGGCACAACGGCTGGCATCGCTGTTATAGGTAAAGAATTCCGCCAGATTATGAAGAAAAAAACGGATAAAATGATTGCTGATAGCTTTAGCTTTGGCGAAGATACCCTCACTGCCGGATTGGCATTACAACTTTCTTCCGGAAAAATTGTCGGATCAATCGGACCCAAAGCCATTGAAAGAATCCGGAATAGCCGAAATATTGTAGATGCCATAGTTTCTAACCATAACATAGTTTATGGGATTAACACCGGTTTTGGTCCCCTCTGCACAACGATTATCTCAGAGAGTGAAACTAAAAAATTACAGCTAAACTTACTGATGAGCCATAGCGTTGGTGTCGGTGAGCCCATTAGTCAGGAAATAGCCAAGCTGATGATGATTTTGAAAGTGCACGCATTGGCACAAGGTTTTTCCGGAATAGCCGTCGCAACACTTGAACGCATTTTATGGCATATAAATCAGAATGTCATACCAGTTGTTCCTTCGCAGGGTTCTGTCGGAGCTTCGGGAGATCTCGCTCCGCTGGCTCATCTGTTTCTGCCGCTTACAGGCCGGGGAAAAGTTTATTTTAAAGGTAAGATGGTTGAAATGGGCAATCTGCTCAGCAAATTTGGAATGGAACCGCTTGAACTTGGTGCCAAAGAGGGGCTTGCTTTGATAAACGGGACGCAGTTTATTGCTGCACATACCGTTAAAGTTATTGAACGGTTACAGAACTGTCTCGACAATGCCGACCTAATTGCTGCAATGAACCTCGAAGCAATGCTGGGATCCGTTAAAACATTTTCGCCTGAATTGCATGCGCTACGACCATTCCAAGGTGCCATATACGTGGCAGAACGCATGAGAATGCTGATTGGCAACTCAGAAATCGTCCGGTCTCATAAAAATTGCTCCCGTATGCAGGACCCTTACTCTTTAAGATGTATTCCGCAAGTTCACGGAGCCTCGCGAAATGCCTGGCTTCACCTGAACGAGCTTTTAAATACCGAATTGAATTCTGTTACCGATAATCCCATTATTCTGGAGGATGGATGCACTATCAGCGGAGGTAGTTTCCACGGGCAGCTACTAGCCATGGCATTAGACTATGTTACTGTTGCAGCTGCTGAACTGGGTAATATCGCCGATCGTCGTATCTATCTGTCATTGAACGACTCCATCGAAGGACTTCCTAAGCTTCTGATGCGGGAGACCGGTCTGAATTCCGGCTTTATGATCCCTCAGTACACCACCGCCGCTCTGGCAAGTGAAAATAAAAGCTTGTGTTTTCCGGCCAGCGCCGATAGTATTCCTACTTCACTTGGCCAGGAAGATCACGTAAGTATGGGATCGATCAGTGCCCGAAAGGCTCTAATGGTTATTGATAATCTCGAGAAAATACTTGGAATCGAGCTTTTCTGCGCGGCTCAGGGTTTCGATTTCAGAAAACCACTCCGGTCAGGTGGGATCATCGATGAGTGTCATCGTTTTGTAAGACAGACGATTCCATTTGCTGAAGCTGACCATATCATGTCAGATGAAATGAATAAAGCCATCAATCTGGTCAAGAATAAAACGCTGATAGTCGTTGCCGGTAAGGCCGCGAAAAGACTGAAAATTGATCTTAAAAATGAACATCATGAACTTTTCGGAATTTATTAAAAAATATGCCACCCATCCTGATTATCACGCGCCCACAGGAACTGAATTAAATGCAAAATCGTGGCAAACAGAAGCGCCGCTAAGGATGTTACTCAACAACCTCGATCGGCATGTAGCAGAAAATCCCGATGAGCTCGTCGTTTATGGAGGCACAGGACAAGCAGCACGTAATCCGGAGGCTCTTTTACAAATTATTAAATGCCTGCTCGAACTGGATGAGAATCACAGCCTGTTAATACAATCGGGTAAAGCAGTCGGGATTGTAAGGACACATCCGGAGGCGCCACGTGTATTTATTGCCAACAGCAATCTGGTGCCGGCATGGGCAACATGGGATCATTTCGAAAAATTGAAAAGTGAAGGGCTAATGATGTATGGCCAGATGACCGCCGGGAGCTGGATATATATAGGCTCTCAAGGAATTTTGCAAGGGACATTCGAAACGTTTATTGCCTGTGGAGAGAAATATTTTAAAGGCGATCTGAAACATAAATTGATTGTTTCGGGCGGATTAGGTGGAATGGGTGGCGCTCAGCCTTTAGCTGCAACGATGGCAGGAGCCACTTTTTTGGGTGTTGATGTCGACCCGGAACGAATTAAAAAAAGAGTCCGCTCCGGATACCTGAATTGTATCTCATATTCGTATCGTGAAGCAATCGAGATAGTTCTAAAGGCAAAAGAAAATGGCGAAGCTGTTTCTGTTGGTCTTGTGGCTGACATTGGCGACACGCTAAAGCAGCTACTTGCAGATGGAATAATTCCCGATATTGTTACTGATCAAACTTCAGCACACGATCCTTTGCACGGATATGTGCCTGATGGCCTTACAATTGATGAGGCACGGGAAATGCGAAAGAGTGATCCCGGAAAATATAAAGCGTTATCAATGAGAAGCATGGCGCGGCATGTCGGGTTTATGCTCGAAATGCGGCGAAAAGGGTCTGTTGTATTTGATTATGGCAATAACCTTAGGGAGATGGCCCGTCAGGGTGGTGAAAAAAATGCCTTTGACTTCGATGGATTTATCCCCGAGTTCATCCGCCCTCTGTTTTGCGAAGGGAAAGGACCGTTTCGATGGGCAGCATTATCAGGAGATCCTGAAGATATTCGGGTTACTGATCGTGCATTGATTGAAGCATTTCCTGATAACCTGCATATGATCAATTGGTTGGAGAAGGCAAATGAAAAGGTTGAATTTCAGGGACTTCCGGCCAGAATTTGCTGGCTGGGAATGGGCGAACGCGAAAAAGCAGGTGTGTTATTTAATCAGCTGGTCAAAGAGGGCAAAGTAAAAGCACCGATCGTCATTGGACGCGATCATCTCGATTGTGGATCGGTTGCGTCACCCAACAGAGAAACCGAGAAGATGCTTGATGGCAGCGATGCGGTTTCCGACTGGCCACTGCTTAACCTTATGGCCAATACAGGAGGTGGGGCAACATGGGTCTCTTTTCATCACGGAGGGGGTGTTGGAATGGGCTATTCGCAGCATGCCGGGATGGTGGTTCTTGCCGATGGAACCGAGAGAGCAGAGGCTTGTATCCGGCGAGTATTGTTTAACGATCCTGCAATGGGTATATTCAGACATAATGATGCAGGATATGCTGAAGCGCAGAAAAATATGAATAAATTTGATCTCGGAATTTGATAATTTCCGCCACAATAATAAATTGTAATCATGATAAAAAATAGACTAATTGGACCTTTTGTTCAGCTATTGACAATGGATAATACCCCTTTGAGAGGTAGTTTAAATGACAGTCAACTCGAAATTATCCCAAATGGTGGAGTGGTGGTTAGTGAAGGGCGAATTTTAAAAGTCGGAAACTTCCAGCACCTTTGCTATGAGTTTGGTGATCGGAATACAATTTTGGATTATATTGATAAAGAGATGGTTGGGATTCCGGGAATGATTGATCCTCATACTCATATCTGCTGGGCAGGTTCCCGTGCGAACGATTATTCACTACGCTTAGCCGGCAAGAGCTACCTCGAAATCGCCCAAAGTGGCGGAGGGATTGGAGATACAGTGGCTAAAACAAGGGATGCTTCTGTTGCCGAGCTCGAAGCTTTGCTGATGAAACGGGCCATTACTCACCTGCGCAACGGCGTAACAACTATCGAAGTAAAAAGCGGATATTGTTTAAATACCGAAGGAGAAGTTAAACTGCTGGATGCAATCGGGAAAGTCAATAAAAAGCATTTCGTCGATCTGATTCCAACATGCATGGCCGCACATATTAAACCGGCAGATTATACTGGTAAGCCTTTGGAATATTTGGAAGCTATTGTCAGTGACTTACTCCCGGTGATAAAGAAACGGGAGCTGTCAACCCGGATAGATATTTATGTTGATCATGGAGCTTTTACGATTGCTGAGGCGAGGGTTTACCTCGGAAAGGCCAAGGAGATGGGATTCGACCTTGTAATTCATGGGAATCAATTCTCTGCAGGAGGTGTTGCTCTGGCTTGTGAGCTTGAAGCACGTTCTGTCGATCATCTGGAAGTAATTAGCGATCAGGAAATTAGTCTTTTAGCATTGTCAAATGTGATTCCAATTGCACTTCCGGGTGCCTCACTGGGATTAGGCGGCTCTTTTGCACCGGCCAGAAAGCTTTTAGATGCAGGATGCTCCCTCGCGATTGGGTCTGATTGGAACCCAGGATCCGCACCCATGGGTGATTTGTTGTTACAGACAGCAATTTTAGGTATTTTTGAAAAAATGACAATGGCTGAATCGTTGGCTGGAATTACTTTCAGGGCAGCAATGGCACTTGGATTGGCTGATCGTGGAGTCCTGAAAAAGGGTTTTTTAGCCGATATCGTTGGATTTCCGGCTTCCGATTATCGTGAAATCCTTTATCATCAGGGAAGCTTAAAACCCTCCGCCGTTTGGAAACGGGGAGAAAAAGAGCGACTTTAAATCGTTAAACTATGAGACAAATTATTGAGTGTGTACCCAATTTTTCAGAAGGAAGGGATCTTGCGGCTATAAAACAAATTACTGATGTTATCGAAGGCGTTAAAGGGATAAAACTTCTTAATGTCGATCCGGGTTATACCACAAATCGGACAGTGGTCACGTTTGTCGGGGAACCGGAGCAAGTTATAGAGGCAGCCTTCAGAGCTGTTCGGCGTGCATCGGAGGTTATTGATATGCGCAGTCATCAGGGTGAACATCCCCGATTTGGCGCTACTGATGTTTGTCCTTTCGTACCGGTTTCAAATATCACAATGGAAGAAACGGTAAGATATGCCAGACTTCTGGCTGAAAGAGTGGGTTATGAATTAAAGATTCCTGTATATTGTTATGAAGAGGCAGCATTCACGGAAAAACGACGAAGTCTGGCTAATTGCAGGGCAGGAGAATATGAAGGCCTGGAGGAGAAAATGAAAACTGTTGCATGGAAACCCGATTTTGGTCCATCGGCATTTAACGCACGAACCGGAGCCATTGCAATTGGGGCGAGGAATTTTCTGATTGCCTATAATATTAATTTAAATACCAATTCAGTACGACTGGCTAATTCTATTGCTTTCGATGTCCGTGAAGCCGGCCGCATCAAAAGGGAAGGAGATCCGGTAACGGGAAAAATTATTTCTGATTTGCATAGAAATCCCCTGAGGATACCGGGAACATTAAAAAAAGTGAGGGCAATTGGGTGGTACATCAAAGAATATGGAATATCTCAAATATCTATGAATCTGATAGATCTCTCAGTCACATCGGTTCACAAAGCTTTTGATGAAGTGTGCGAAAAGGCGCGCGAACGCGGAGTTCGCGTTACCGGTTCAGAACTTATTGGCATGATTCCATTGCAGTCGATACTTGATGCCGGTAAATATTTTCTTAAAAAACAACGTCGCTCTTTAGGGATTCCTGATCGCGAAATCATTAAAATAGCTGTCAAATCGTTAGGTCTGGATGAATTGGCACCTTTTGATCCGAATAAAAGAATTATCGAGTATTTTCTTGAAGACAAAGATAATGAACTGATTGGTTTGTCGTTGCCTGAGTTCGCCCGTGAATTGGCATCCGAATCTCCTGCGCCGGGCGGAGGATCTGCCTCAGCGTATGTGGGAGCGCTTGGAGCAGCACTGGGAACTATGGTCGCCAATCTGTCTTCGCAAAAACGGGGTTGGGATAACCGATGGGAAGAGTTTTCTGAGTGGGCAGAGAAAGGCAAAGTCTGTTTTGAAGCTTTACTGAAGCTGGTAGATAAAGATGCTGAGGCTTTTAATCAGATCATGAGCGCTTTCAAATTACCAAAAGAGACTTCAGAAGAAATAGCTATCCGAAAAAATGCCATTCACTCAGCAACCCGAAACGCCATTGACGTTCCGTTCAGGGTAATGCAAATCTCGTATCAGTCGATGGAAGTGATTGAAACTATGGCAGAAACAGGCAATGCTAACTCCGTTACAGATGCGGGAGTTGGAGCGCTTTGTGCTGCCACTGCAGTGTCAGGTGCTTATCTCAATATACTTGTAAACGCATCGGGCTTCGACGATAAAGATTCAATCCGGCAATTGCTGAATGAGGCCGAGACCCTCGAGCTTATGGCTAAAGACAAATGTTTTAAGATATTGTCTGTCGTCCGCGAAAAAATAAGCAGGTAATTCAGATTCCTGAAAAGCAATAGAAATAGTATAATTGTTCATTCACCTTCCTGTTTATGAACAATAAGTCATCTTTATTTGTATCATTAAAGTAGTATTATAAATATTCAGGGATAAGGTAATCTTTTCCACAATAATTCTTTAATGACGCATTTCAGTTCAAGTTTTAAAGTTTGGAGACATAAATTTTTAAGGGCACTTCTGTTACTCCTCTTTTTGGGATATTTCGGGAGCATTACATTTTTTACCCACACTCATACGGTAAATGGAACGCTCATTGTTCATTCTCATCCTTTCAATTCGTTAAAAGGAAATAATTCCTCTAATTTTGAACATACCGAAAAGGCCTTAAAAGCTATTCAAATTTTGTCTGAATTTTATTCCACCACTCTTGTCATCACTTTTTCAGCACTTATAATACGATCCTTTGTTCGCAAAATTTCTGCTAATCCAACACAGAAGGGGTATGCGGCACCAGGCGGATATTGCACATACTCTCTTCGGGCTCCCCCATTTGAATTGTTTTAGTCTAAAATGAACCATAGAATTTTCTATTGTTAATTAACGTCTCCATATTACATTAAGTATTAATCAGACGGATTATTTTACAATTCATAAAACAATTAATATGAATAGATTAGTGTTTATTTGTGTCGCTTGGCTAAGCGTTTCGTGCCAAACCAATTCCAAACCCGTATCGACTGAAAATTACATCATTAAAGGGGATACCATTATCATCCCGCAAAATTCAAATCTTACGGCAAAGATAAAGACAGCAATTGTCAGTGCAGTTCCATATAATTATAAACGGTCTGCCTCAGGAGTTGTAAAAGCAATTCCCAATAACTATGCTCAGATTGCCTCTCCTTTTGCCGGACGAATAATAAAATCTTTCATTAAATTAGGTCAGCGCGTAGCCGTAAATGCTCCGATTTTTGAGATTAGTTCTCCTTCCTTTTTTGAAGCCGGAAAAGCGTACTATCATTCAAAACAAGAGATGCAGCTAGCAGAGAAAAATCTGAAAAGACAGCAGGATTTATTGAAAAACGGAGTTGGCATCCAGAAAGATATGGAGGAGTCGGAAGTGAGCTACGAATTAAGCAAAAGAGACTACGAGAATTCAATTGCCAGCCTCAACGTTTACCATGTCCATCCCGATGAAATGGTACTTGGGGATTTTATTTTGTTTGAATCAGGATTTCCAGGATTTGAGGATTTTCA
>JBAXOA010000110.1:0-14139 GCA_037133495.1 Mariniphaga sp.
ACTAATCCGTGAATATCCTCCTGCACCTGCCACTGGTAGGTATAGCCATTATTTTCATCGTAATAATCGCGCCCACCGTGACCTCCGTCAAATTTTGGGTGGATATCAATCCATTCACCTTTAGAATTTTTCGGCCACATCAAGGTCTTATCCGGACGATATAAATTGCGATAGTTTTTTGCCTGTTGATTAAAATAGGATTGATCATCTTTATGACCTAATTCTTTTGCCATCTCCGCAAGGGCCCAGTCGTCGTAACTATGTCCAAGTGTAATTGCCACACTCTGCCGTTTCTCGAAATTATCAACTTCCTTAACAGTTTCAACTTCTCCCGGCATTAAAGCTGGATAAAAACCTTTCTCGCGGTAGAAAGTGTCAAGTGAACATTTTGGACCATTGCGCCATGGAAGCATAGTCGCGTCGGTGGCATTTTTCCGTATTCCTTCGTAGGCTTTTGCTACGTCATATTCGCGGATTCCCTTTCTCCATGCATCCAGAAAAACGATCGTCGAATGAAAGCCGTTCATAGCTGGATTATCTTTGTAAAGCAGAGGGAATTGAGGCATCCAACCACCTTGCTCGTACATCGTTGTGTAGGAATTGAGCATATCTGCCTCCATTTTTGGCTGAAGAATCATTCGAAGCGGGTGATTGGCAAGGTAAGTATCCCAAACCCAATCATCAACATAGAAGTCCCGCTCGCTTTTATGTACCTGATGATCATAAGCACTGTAATAGCTTCCGTATTCATTGATATTCACCATCCGTTCGTAAGTGCGGTATAAGGAGGTATAAAAACTTCGCTTTTGTGCATCTGTCCCTCCCTTGACGCTAATCTGATTCATGGCAGTTGCCCAAATCTGTTCTCCTTTATTCTTAAGAGCGTCAAAGTCCCATCCGGTGAGTTCATTTTTTAGATTTACTTTAGCTTGTTCTGCACTAATAAATGAAATTGCATATTTGAATTCGACCGGTTTATCCTCGTCTTTTGAGAATTCAACCCATGCTGTTGGTTCCTGCCGGGTTTTATTCGTTTTTTTGAAAAGGCGTGTTTCGTCCTTGAGCAGAGCCTTGCACTGCTGATTAAATTCGCCGTAAACAAAGGCCTTCATTCCAAAAAACTGTTCTTCACCTGCGATGCTGTTATTGGAGAAAACATCCCAATGACCCTCCTGGTTGATCTGCAATCTCAGCGTTTTATCACTTTTGGATGGAAAAGTAAAACGGAAGAAGCCGACCTTGTTCCCGGGTGCAAATTCAGCTTTTATATCCTCATCAATCAGATAAGTTGAAAAATAGTAGGGACGGACAATTTCGAGATCATGATCGTAGGTTTGGCGTTGTTTCCATGCACCAGGCCAGGGTTTTCCTGTTCCGGGAAGTACTCCAAAAAGTTCGCCCGCCCGATGGGAGATCATGGTTAATGGAAAGAAGCTAATCTGGTCGTCGAGGAAGTCTGCCCGCAAAGGATGCATACGAATCATCTGATTAGGCAATTGAACATTCGGTCTGGTTGGGTGAAGCAGATGTCCCATACCTCCAATATAAGGGTCGACATAACCTAAATTTGATTTTTTCTCAGGCGCAGGCGTAAATGCACCGACTAGAATTAAAAGAGATCCGAGGATCAGCGATTTTATCATTTTTGTTCTCACCGTTTATCGTGTTTTATCGTTTGGTTAAATGAACTTAAATTAATTATTTCAAGTTATGTTTAGACTAACAATGAAGCAGCCTGTTTGTCCAGATATAAAAAAGTGTTTGGATGATCACGCAGGATTGAAGCCGGATGTTGGGGTGATATTTCCCTGTTTAAGGTGTCAGATACAGCTTGAGCTTTTCGTTGGTCAGGAACACTGCAAATAATGGCTTTTGATTTCATAATCTGCTTGATAGACATGCTGATTGCTCTGGCTGGTACATCGTTAAAGGTGGGGAACCAGCCTTCTCCCAGTTGCTGACGCCGACACTCTTCATCTAAATTTACGACAAGATAAGGTATCTCAGTTTCAAAATCTGCCGGCGGATCGTTAAAAGCCAGGTGACCATTTTCGCCAATGCCAACAAAGGCAACATCAATTTGGTGTTGGCCAATCAGTTCTCCCAGCCTTTTGCACTCTTTTTCGGGATCGGTGTCGCCATTGACATAAATGAATTCTCTGGGTTTCACCATATCTACAAACCGCTCTTTAAGGTATTTGCGAAATGATGCCGGATGCGCTTCTGAAATCCCAATGTATTCGTCCAGATGAAAGGCGGTTACCATTGACCAGTTAATATCCTCTTTTACCAGTTCATTCAGCATTTCGAACTGTGAGGCACCTGTTGCAACGATGATAGTTGCTTTGCCATTCTGAAGGATTGCTTCCCGAATCAAGCCGGCACCCCGATGGGCAGCAGCTTTACCAAGTTCCTGCTTGGTTTTTGAAATGATTATTTCCATAGCATTATTTATTTTGGACATAGTTTAGATTATCATCCAAAGGGGTCATTTTTGGCATCAGCAGGTGGACAAAGATAAAAATAATCAGGTACGATAGACCTGCAATCACAAAAGCCCAAAAATACCCGGAGTTATTGGCGGTATCGAGTACTGCTCCAAGCGCAAGATCAGCTATAACAGCAACTGCTACCCCAACCATCTTGCCAATTCCTATAACGGAAGCGATCGCTTTCTTTGGGAATACATCCGGAACCAGCGTATAGCCGTTAATCGACCATGACTGATGTCCGGCAGCACCTAATCCGATTAGAAAGACAGCCAGCCATTTGTTTGCAATGACAGGAACAAATGAAACCGGCAAAATAATAATTGCACAAACCAGCATCGTTATTTTTCTGGCCTTATTTATTGACCATCCTTTTTTGATCAATGCTCCGGAGGCATATCCTCCCAAAAGGCTTCCGGCATCGGCCATGATAAATATAATCAAAAATGGAAGTCCAATATTTTTAATGTCCACGCCAAATTGTACGGCAAGGAATTTGGCGCCCCAAAAAAGGTAAAACCACCATACACCATCCGTTATTGTTGTCAGCGCGAACGCCCATGTTTCCCTTTTGGGCAATAATTTTAACCATGGAATTTTCTCCAGCGTTTCTTCTTCAGAATCACTGTTGATATAGGCCAGCTCCTGCTTTGATAATTTTGGGTGGACTTCCGGTTTTTGATAAGTCCTCATCCATAAAAATACCCAAATGGCACTGAGTATTCCGGTGAAAAGAAAGGGGATCTGCCAGTGATCTCCTTCCACCGAAACGATTGCTCCTACAATAAACGGAGCTAAAATTGCCCCAACGCTGGTTGAAGCATCAAAGATTCCGGTAGCAAAAGCTCTGTCCTTTTTAGGAAACCACTCGGCAACAGTTTTAATAGCCGCCGGAAAATTTCCCGATTCGCCAATGCCCAGCCCAAAACGGGCAGTAATAAATCCAATAAGGCTGAAAGCCGGTCTTATCACGGCATGTAACATTCCAAAAATGCTCCAGATAACAATAGAAATTGTATATCCGATTTTAGTACCCATTTTATCGATAATGCTTCCCATAAACAGTAATCCAAGGCCGTAGGCAATTTTGAAGGATACCATAATAGCAGCATAATCCTTGTTGGTCCAGTCGAAAAGTTTTTGCAATGTTGGAGCCATTACCCCCACAATACTACGATCGAAATAGTTGATAGTGGTGGCCATAAATACAAGGGCAAGAATCCGGTATCGATATGTGCCGATTTTTTTGCTGATTTCTATCATAAGGTTTTTCGGGTATAATTAGTTGAAAAAGTTGGTCGTCAAATCAAATGGATTAATATTGAATAGCTTAAAGGGATCAGAACACAGTTTTGATAATGGCGAAGATACCAAATTATTTTTTCTTTGTATTTTTAAAAGATTATTCTGTTACCATATTCCCGCACTGAATTTTTCATTAGGTTTGTTAAGGTTCATGTCACTTATTAAGTTGATGGGATATATTGGATTGGTCCAAAATGTCAATGCCATTATTAAGGTCTCGATAACATCAAAAAACTGAATCAGATTTAATTATGAATATCTTTTGTAGTAATCGAAGTAATTTATTATTGTAATTCTATTTTAGTAAAGGGCTGGAAATCAAAAATAAAGATCATTAAAAATTATTAATTGACAAGTTCATAAGATGGTTTTCAAATTAATTAGCTGCATTTTCATCGGGTTGCTGTTTTCCTTTACGGGAAGTGCCGGTGCATTTTGTCAGTCGGCTGCTCCCCGGTCGCCGGGTTTGCGATTGGCCGTGTTTGATGTTGATGCCACTCCGCCGGTTGGTAGTCTGCTGACTTATAACCCGGAGATCAATAAATGGGATCTGGGCCTAAGGGCGAGAGGAATAGTCCTTTTAGGTTCAGGAAAACCGATCGTAATTTGCTCAGCCGACTGGATTGGTATTGCTAATGAAGGACAGGATGTCTTCAGACAAGCACTTGCAGATGCGGCAGGAACTATTCCAGAACGTGTAGCCATCCACACAGTTCATCAGCATGATGCCCCGACCTGTGATTTTGGCGCAGAAAAGATGTTAAAAGATGCCGGTCTCGATCCTTTGTGTTTTGAGGGTACTTTCGCCCGCGAACTTATCATCCGCTTAAAAGGTGCTGTTCAGCAATCGCTTGATCACAGTGAAGAGATTACACACATTGGTCTTGGTGAAGCGAAAGTGGACAAAGTCGCCTCGAACCGGCGCATTATCGGTGATGATGGCCTTCTGAAATCAACACGCTATTCCAGCTGCAAAGATTCGGCTATCATTGCTGAACCTGAAGGTCTGATCGATCCGATGGTTTCATTGGTTAGTTTTTGGAATGCCGGCAAGCCTGTTGCTGTGCTCAGTTATTATGCCACGCATCCGCAGAGCTACTACCGCACAGGGGTAGCTAACCCTGATTTTCCGGGAGTTGCACGTTTCCTTCGGCAGCTTGCAGTTCCTCAGGCACTTCATATTCATTTCAATGGTGCAGGCGGAAATATTACTGCAGGAAAGTATAATGACGGCTCACCTGAAAACAGGGGAATTCTGGCAGAACGGCTTGCTGATGGAATGAAACGTGCCTGGGAAACTACAAGTCTGAAGTCTGTTACAGCTGATTCGGTCGTATGGGCCGTTGAGCCGTTAGCATTCCCTGTGAACCAAAATCAGGAAGAAATGGAAACCTGGCTGAAGACACAGGATCCCATATTTTTAAGCAATAACTTATCTAAACTTGTTTTATTGCACCGCTCGCAAGCTGGGAAACAGGTCGATTTACGGTGCCTCAGCTTAGGTCGGGCACGGATCCTTTTCATGCCAGGGGAAGCATTCGTCGAGTATCAGTTGGCGGCTAAGGCAATGCGCCCCGACTTATTTGTTGCTGTGGCTGCCTATGGAGATTATGGTCCGGGATATATCTGTACCGCTGTCGCTTATAAGGAGGGAGGATATGAATCAGGGATCGCCTCCGGTGTTACCTCCGAAGCAGAAGGGATATTTATGACCGCGATTCATAAAATACTAAATGACAAACCGTAAAGATTTTAATAGCATATAGAATAAGAATTCTTTTTAGTTAAAATGAGAATAAATACTCAAAATACTATGAAAACGAGAAGAGCCTTTATTAAAACAATAGGTACAGGTGCAGCACTTACAACTATTCCTTTTTCAGCATCTTCGATTACATCAGCAATTGTAGCGGATTCTGACAATAAATTAAAACCTGTTCGGATTGGCATAATCGGAGCTGAAAATTCGCACGCGGCAGGCTTCGGCAAGATGTTTAACATCGATAAAAAGTTTCCGGGTGTGGAAATTACTCATCTTTGGGGTGAAACCGATGATTTTGCCCGTAAAGCTGCAGAGGCAGGCAAGATTCCTACTATTGTAAAAGAACAGAAAGAGATGCTTGGGAAAATTGATGCGCTGATTGTGGATCACCGTCATGCCAAATATCATCTGGAAGCTGCCACTCCGTTTGTAAAAGCCGGTATTCCCACTTTTATCGATAAGCCATTCTGCTACAGGGTTGAAGAAGGGAAGGCATTTCTTGAAATGGCTCGAAAAGCCGGAACGCCGGTAACCTCATTCAGTTCAATTGCTCAAAGCATTTGTACGTATGATATCAAACAGCAACTGGAATCGATGGGTGAAATAAATCACGTAATCCGTTATGGTCCGGTTGATCTGGATTCGGAATACGGCGGTGTATTTTTCTACGGGGTACATCTTCTTCAGCCTCTCCTGTTTATGTTTGGTGATGATATTTTGAGGGTAAAAATCACCAGGGAAGGCAAGAAGGGGAGTGCCGCTCTCATCTTCAAAAGCGGGTTATATGCCACTCTTATTTTTAAAAATATTTCTTACGGATGGGAGACCTTCGTGGAAACGAAAAAAGGACTGACAGAATTAAAATCGCGCGTTCCGGAGAGTGAGCCGATAAAAATTTACACAGATATCGTTGAGATGTTCAGAACCAAGATAGAGCCACGCAGCCACCAGAGTATGCTAACGGAAGTAGCAGTACTCGAAGCATTGGAGAAATCGGCGTTAAATCAGCAATGGGAGGAGGTAATTAATTAATGTTCAATTAATTAATGTTCAATTAAGAATGTTTAATTAAGAATGATCAAATTTTTTATCACAATACTTCATCCTCATCAAAAAATTCCGCCACAGAATAAACAGATCTATTTCTCAGCGTCATAAACCAATTTTCCTTCAACATAAGTTTTTTTGATCACCAGTTCTGATTCGCTGATTTCAAAAAGTATCAGGTCGGCACGTTTGCCGGGTTCGATTGATCCACGGTCGGTTAATCCGTACAACTTTGCCGGATTGGAGCTGGCCATTTGAATCGCCTCACCAAGCGAACATCCTGTAACTTTGATGATGCGCGCCACGCCTCTTGAAATCGGAGATGCCGAACCATATAGCACATTTTGAGATGGTAAACGGAGCATTCCTTCTTTGGTCAGCTCGATTGTTTCTCCTTCTTCGTTTTTATATTCTCCCGGAGGCAAAGTCGCAAAACTCGTCACATCGGAGGTGATAATTGTCTTTTGAGGACCTTTGACTTTATAAAACACCCTGATCTCTTCATCACGCAAGTGAAATCCGTCACATATAATGCTGGCCATCAGTTCGTCACTGGCCAGCTGAGGCCAAAGCGGGTTGTTATGGCGGTTGATCATATTGGCACAACCATTCCCGAGATGGGTGGCAATTTTGGCGCCATTGTGTACCGCCTCGTCAATGATCGGCTTTGTTCCGTTGTGGTGACCGATCGCAACAACAATCCCTTTGGCAGTGCAATTTCGAATAAACTCCATTGCTCCATCCAGTTCGGGTGCAATTGTGACAGTGAGAATATTCCCTCCTGAAGCCTCATAAAACTGCATGAATTCATTCCAGTCGGGTTTGCGGACAAACCTGAGCGGATGTGCACCCCGGTAACCATCATCGGGCGAGATATATGGTCCTTCCAAATGATACCCCACAATAGAACCATGCAATGCGGCTTCATTTTTTGTGTCTGCCAAAAGTGCAAAATTTCGAAGAAGAACTTCCCGGCTATTTGTCGTAAGAGTTGGCAGGTACGAGGTTACTCCTTTTATCCAGAGTGCTTTCGTTGCCTTCAGGATTCCCTCTTTGGTTAATTCACCGCCTGCGAAACAGAATGAAACCCCTGCGAATCCGTTTACCTGGTTATCAATCAGTCCGGGAGCAATGTAGAACGGATGACTTTCGTCGGATAAACGGGCAATTGGCTGTATTCTAATAATCTTGCCCTCTTTTATTTCAATAGATACCGGTTTTTTATCAAGATAATACAACCCTTCGATTCTGTTTTGAGCGAAGGAAAAATTCGCAAAAAGCACCAAACTAAATACGATTATTCGAGACTTTTTAGCTATAAAAGAAAATTTCATTTTTAATTGTTTACTGCATTTTGAATCTTAACTATTGCCTCTGCGAACTTATTAAGATCCTCTTTCGTGCCAAGCATGGTATTCTGAAAAATCCAGACTGCCTCTTCATGACAGGCTTTTTCAGTTACAGGGCAGCACACCTTTGTGTAATCAACCTCTTCGGGAATGGCATAACACATAAAATTCTTTTCCTGAAAAAGTGGTTGCTTGTATAACGGTTCAGGATACCCCATAAAACAAGGTACACCTTCTGCTGCAAGCATTTTGGAAAACTCAACTTTGGAGAGATTATTGAATTTCGACTGGTCGTACCTGAAAATATAAATGTGATAACAGTGTACGGTCTCTCCAACTCCTCTCGCAAGAGGTTTTATGCCGTCAATTTTTTCGAGCAGCGAATTGAGGTATGTTCCGTTTTCATGGCGGCGGGCAGTTTGTGCTTTGAGATTTTTCAGCTGATTCGAAAGCAGGACCGCCTGCATTTGCGTGATCCGGTAATTGCACCCCGGATTATGATGTTCGTACCATTGTCCTCCTTTGACGCGTCCTACATTACGAAGTGAGTTCATCATATCGTAAAGTGCTTCATCATTGGTGATTACCATGCCGCCTTCACCGCTTGTGAGGTTTTTTGACGATTGAAAACTAAAGCATCCGGCATCCCCGATACTTCCGAGTTGCTTCCCTTTATATTCTGCACCATGACCATGCGCGGCATCTTCAATCACATGCAGATTATATTTCTTTGCTATAGCCATGATCGCATCCATATCACAAGCCTGACCGGCAAAATGTACAGGAATAATCGCTTTTGTCCGTTTTGTGATTGCCTTCTCAATCTGGGCGGGACTGATATTATAAGTATCAGGATCAATATCCACAAATACCGGCACACAATTCGCTTCAATGACAATAGAAGCTGTGGCGATGAAGGTGTATGGAGGAACAATTACCTCGTCCCCGGGTTTTACGCCACACGCTATCAGGGCAAGGCGCAATGCCACTGAGCCGTTAACACAGGATAAGGCAAATTTTGTTCCGCAAAAAGTGGCAAACTCTTTTTCGAACGCCTCCACTTTATCGCCGCAATCGGGATTTCCCCAATTTCCGCTTCGCACGATTTTCGCTACAACATCGACATCGGTCTCATCATAAACCGGCCACTCAAAATTTTTATCAATTGTTTTTGGTCCTCCGTTGATGGCTAAATTCTGTTTCATAATAAAGCTGTATTAAAGGTGATTATAACATAATATGATGGATTCCAGAGAGGAAGCAGGCATACATTCAGTTGGTTGGGTGTTGTTTTTTATACATTGGGCAAAATAGTCAATCTCATTATAATAGCCATCGCCGGCATCACCGGCTGGCACTTCCCTGACGCTGATGTCGTCGGCAATTTGGATAATAGTTCCGTTTGATGAGCTGTAAAGCACACTTGCTTTTTCAAACTGAGCCATATATCCTGCCTGGAAAGGGAAATTAACATGAAAAGTGTTCCCACCTTCAATTTTAACATGAACATTTTTATCCTCATAACTCCACATGGCACTGATATAGTCCTGATTACTTAATCCGCCGGGAAGATAGCTGGCTTTAATCTCTGATGGTGATCCGAGAACATAGCTGGCGAAGTCGATGTCGTGAATGTTCAAGTCGAAGAGCGCCCCGCCAGAGGTGCTTATAACTTGTTTGTCTGTCCACTGCCCCCATCCCGGAATGCCTGAAAACCGCGTGAGCGAAAGAAATTTTAATTCGCCAAACTCTTTTGAATCAATCCATTCCTTGAGTTTTTGATAGGGAGGCATAAACCGCACAACATGCGCAATCATCAGTATTTTCTTTCTTTGTTTTGCAAGGTCAATTAATTCCTGAGCTTGCAGGATATCGAGGGTGAAAGGCTTTTCGAGCAAAACATGCTTATCATGCATGAGGGCCATTTTAGTCATTTCATAATGAAGCGCTGTGTGTACACAAATATGAACTGCGTCTAATTCTTCGCTCTGAAGGCATTCGAAAAAGCTGGAATATTTATTGATATCTTTTAATAAAGCCGGCGATATGTTTCCGGTCGAGATATTGCCACTCTGAGAAAATAAGTTTTTTTCAATCGTTTCAGGATCTTTATCGACAATAGCGACTAATTGCAAATCTGCATTCTTAAGTATATTTAATGCGTGAGTCATTCCCATAAACCCAAAACCTACTACTGCTGCTCTTTTCATGCGTCTTTAATTTGTAAGTGTGATTGTTTAATTAATTATCTTGTTTAGCCCTGATTTTATGTCCTTTAACTGCAAAATACAACAGGAAAAGGTAGATTGGAATAACGATCCAATAGGCTGTTTTTGGAGTGCTGATATCTGCGATCCAGCCATACAATAAAGGGAAAATCGCAGCGCCTGAGATTGCCATGACCATCATCGACGACCCCACTTTTGTGAAGCGGCCCAATTCAGTGATTGCAAGCGGCCAGATTGAAGGCCACATTAATGAGTTGGCCAACCCCAGCAGCCCGATAAACATCACGGAAATAAAACCATGAGTAACAATTGCCAGTAAAGTAAATATTAATCCCAGAACAGTTGAAATGATCAGGGCATTATTCTGCGCCAAATATTTTGGTATGGTAATAATCCCGATTACATATCCTACAAGCATCGCAAAAATTGTAAATGAGGAGAAAAATTTTGCGGTGGCAATTGGTATATCCAGGAAGACACCGTAGCTTATAATGGTATTTCCTGCTATAACTTCCACCCCGGTATAAAGGAAGATGGCCAGTACTCCAAGCAGCAGATGAGGAAACTGGAAGATATTTGTTTTATCAGCTCCGCCATCTTCAATCATCGCATTTTCTTCTTCCGCATCAATTTCAGGAAGGTTTGAATAATAGAGATAAATTGCAAGCAGCAACAATGCAGCCATAATCAAAACATAAGGCAATATTACCCTTGAAGCGAGGGCGTTCAGTTCGATGTTTTTTTGCAAATCATTCATTGTGGTTATCTTCCGGACTATTTCATCAGCCCCGTTCAATGTAATAAATCCAAGAATCGCAGGTGCTATAACTCCGGCAACTCCATTGCAAATTCCCATGATACTGATTCGTCTGGCAGCACTTTCAATCGGACCGATAATCGTCACATAAGGATTTGAGGCGGTCTGAAGCAGCGCCATACCTGCTCCCTGGATGAATAATCCGGTGAGAAATAATCCATAAGTACGGGTTAGCGCCGCGGGCACAAAGATCAGAGAACCTATTGCCATAATAATCAGACCAGCAGCCATCCCTTTCTTGTATCCTGTATATTCCAAAAGCCATCCTGCAGGAACTGACATAAAGAAATAGGCAATATAAAACGAAAATGCGACCAGGTAAGATTGAAAATTGTTTAATTCGCAAGCGATCTTCAGGTAAGGAACTAATATTGCACTCAGCCAGGTTATAAACCCAAAAACAAAAAACATGGTTCCAACAATAATAACAGGACTTGAGATATCCTTGAAGATATTTTTCAATCGAATCATATAAGTAATTTATCAGTAAATTTATTTGTATTATGCAGATATGTAATTAATTAGTGATTTAGAGCTTTGATTCTGCTGAGAATAGTCTCATCTACACTTCGGGGAAAAATATTTGGCATTCCGTACCAGAAAAATGAATCTTTTCCCTCATAAGTACCTTGTTCAATGTGCATATGGGTCGGGAGGTAACTTGAAACATCGTTGGTATAACCGGCAACAGAGATCAGTTGATCAGGCCAGAATTTCTTTGCTTCCAATCCATATCCGGTTGTCGTCTCCCGCGAAAATCCCAGAAGCTTCCAGTTTCCGATATTAATCGTATTGACATAGACCGGCATTGATTTTGGCATAGTTCCTTCGCGGATATATTTGAACATCAGATCACACCATTTCACATTTTTTTCAGCATAAACATCGCCCGTTTTGTCCGTATTTTCTGCACGGTATGCCATAATTTCTTGCTTAGTCCAGGGAGTAACCGGAAAATTAATTGTGTCAAGAAAACATGAAATTGGTCCGCTTAATTTGGTCATAGGCCTGTTTATAACAGCAATTACTTCATTGGCAAGCTTTTCACCGGTAATATATTCTCCATTGTCGATGGGATTTATGTCTCCGGCAGTACCCTGCAAAAATAGTGATTTGGTTGTTCTGGTTCTCTCTTCCACTAAATTACGTGCCACACCCGGGAAATTGGCGCTTATGGTATAATTAAGGCTACCGGCGGTGCTGAATACCGGATGGCAGGCAGCCAGGAATAAATAGCCCTCCATATTTTTTCCTGTATAACCGACCTTTATTACATCTACTGCATTATCGTATAATTCGGGATGATCTTTCAGACTCCTGTTATAACCAATATCAGCTGAACCTCTGCCAAAAGATAATTCTGCCGGTACCATTGCCAAAAGAGCGTTGTCAATAGCATTTAAAATTCCCTTTTTGACTGTAGAATACAGAAAAATACTGTCAGGCCGCTGATTCGCTTCCTGCCATGTAAGCCAGTTCTGCGATACCGGTGCAAAATGAGTATGGGTTGAATTGACAAATATTGCAGATGCTTCAATATTGTGTTTGAGATATACTTCTTGCTTTAACAATCCGATAAAAGTGTCATTGAGTCCGCAAACATCAACATTCAGAATTACTGCTGTTTTATCGCCGCTCTTTATGGCCATTGCCCTGGCAGTAAGATTCCCTTCAGTGCGATGTTCCCCAAGGTAGAGCATGTTTTCCTTACTAATGCCATATAGCCGTCCATTCAAAACAGAAATGTGCTGAATCTCTTCTTTAATAGTCTGCCCGTTTTTATAAGCAGCTTTTAACCATTTTGGATCCTTCTGATCAGGTTCACATTGATAAAGAACATCTTCGGATGTAAGAGCGAAAAGTTTCCGGCTATTTGCAGCAAGACTGATGATATTATTCAGAGATTCAGACTTTGTCCATTCAATAATCGGTTTGGTAAGATCAGCAGACAACATTACACCATTCGTATTAGCTGCAAATATTTTATTATTCAGGATGGCGATTGAGGTAATCCCGTTATCTGTTATTCCAATTTTTTTCCATTTAATACCTCCGGATAACTTAGTTTTAAATAATTCTCCTTTTTGATTCAAGGCATAAAGTTCATTGTTAAAACCGGCTAAGGATATGATATTTCCAGCGTTTCCTACTTTTAGCCATGTTGAATTAATTTCTGATGGATTCATAGAGAGCAGATAGCCATTGCTGACGATGAATAGTTTATCATTCAATCCTACAATGGCTGTAACTTCCGGAACAGATCCTTTTTTAACCCATTGAAGTGTGAAGCGTCCGGCTTTGGGAGCGCCATAACCGCCCAAATGGAGGGAGATCAGCGACTGGTCAGGTTCAATCTTTTCTTGCGATGTTCCGATGAGATAGCCTGATTGTGAAAATGAAAGAACCGGCAACAGAAAAAAAACCGACAGAAGGATATTCTTTATTTTCATCAGAAGATAATTTATATTCAATTAATAATTAATTACTTAATCAAACTTTATTGAGCTCTGGCGCATATTTTTGGATCTTCAGAATCGCCTTGACAATCTGCTCCATTTCAGTTCTGGATCCGAGCAGCATATTCTGAAAGAACCAGACACTTTGCTCTGACGTGAGTTTGTCATTCTGGGGACACTGATTTCGTTCCAGCCACTGGTTCATCGTTTTTTCACCGTAGATATTCAGATAGTGTTTATTTTTCGCCAGACCGGTTACATAGGCATTTTTGTTCATCATACCGTATCCGTTGGTGCATGGCACACCTTCTTTGGAAAGGGCTTCAAGAAATTTATCACGGCTAAGACCTGCAAAATGGCTCTTGTCATACCGGAACATATATAAATGATAGGCGCTTCGGGTTGTCCCTTCATATTGCTTTGCAGGCGTGATGCCTTTAATCTCATTCAACATCTTAGAAAGATAGTTGGCATTTTCGGTCCGCAGATTGGTCTGGTCAACGACGCGAGTCATCTGAGCGAGCAATAAATTACCCTGAAATTCCGTCAGGCGAACATTTGTACCACGGGTGCCGGTACAACTGTGGTATAAGTATATTGAAGTTAATCAACTTTAACTATTCTTGCAACAGTTTAAACTTCTTTGCTTCTGGATGGATGTTTAGATCAGTGTAAAAGACAATATC